>JAHEHF010000037.1 GCA_024644745.1 Flavobacteriaceae bacterium | reverse complement strand
AGGTACGCCATGCAATTCCTGGCTGATTATTTTGAACAAGAGGGCAACTCATTTATCAGCGTCAGGCTGGGCCATATCAAATTGATTGATGGAGAAGCCAACGCAAAGCTTGAGATCAAGGGAAAAAGAAAACGGATTATCGACAAGGTGGTTATCAAAGGTTACGAAAAATTTCCCAAAAGTTTTGTCCGTCATGAATTACAGCTGAAAAAGGGCACGGTCTTCAACAAAGAAAAACTTCAAATGGCTTCCCGGGCCATAAACAATCTTCCCTTTGCCGAAGAGCGAAAGGCCCCTGAAGTACTATTCACTGAAGATTCGACCCTGGTTTACCTGTATCTTAAAAAGAAGCGATCAAATCAATTTGACGGAATCATCGGCTTTGCGTCCAAAGAGGAATCAAGCGGACTGGAATTTAACGGTTATCTCGATCTCGCTGTCAACAACGTATTCAATAGCGGAGAAACCATTGCCATCTATTGGAAAAATAACGGCAATGACAGGCAGCGTTTCTATCTTGAAGCTGAGCTTCCATACCTTTTCAACCTGCCGCTGGTTCCTTCCGTGAACTTTGAACTGTACCGTCAGGATTCTACCTACAATAATGTAAGTACCCTGATCAACCTGGGTTACAGCCTTGGGGCAAGAGGGAGGCTATCCGCATCATTTCGCACAGAAAATTCAAATGACCTGACCCAGGGTGCCGCAAGCGGGATCCAATCCTATGAAAACCTTTTCTACGGTATCACTTATGACTATAACAGAATGACCACTGACAACCTTTTTCCCATTCGTTTTCAACTAGGCCTGAGTACCATGCTGGGAAAACGAAAAAGTGAATCGGTCTCGATGAATCAGTCAAGATTCATGCTAAAGGCCAGCTACCTTTATCCTATAAATTCGAAAAATTATATCTTTTTGCAAAACCAAAGTGCTTTGCTGAATTCAGACGATTACCTGACCAATGAACTGTTCAGGATCGGAGGTGTGTATAATATAAGAGGAGTAAACGAAGAAAGCATTTTCGCATCTGCTTATACAATCTTCAATCTGGAATACCGGTTCAGGCCAAATGTCTCAAGCTATTTCTATACCATATCAGATTTTTCCTATACCGAGAACCAGGCAGACGATCAAAGCGCAAATGTGATCAGTCTGGGTCTGGGTTATGGTTTCACCACAAAAGCGGGAGTTCTGAACCTCAGTTATGCCATTGGAAAATTTGATGACGCCCCATTTAAATTTGACAATTCAAAGATACACATCAAAATTATCAGCAATTTTTGAACTGACGCAACTTATTTTTTATTTTACATCTTAATAGGTAGAAATGCCTTACATCTTAACAAAGCGTTAACCTTTTTTTTAATTTTTTATGTTAAAAACTTGGTATATTAACTTTTTATTAAGATTTTTGGCTCAAATTAATTCAAATAATTTATATAATGAAAACAAAGTTAAGTGGAATTTTGACGCTTTTACTAGCGTTTGCAGTGCAATTAACCTTTGCACAGGAAAGAACTATCACTGGTACGGTATCGGATGAATCCGGGCCTTTGCCGGGTGTTAGTGTTTTGATTGAAGGTACCACTACTGGTACTGAAACTGATTTTGATGGTAATTATTCTATCCAAGCTGAAAGCGGAGATGTGCTTCGTTTTAGTTTTGTAGGAATGACTACTGTAACAAGATCCATTGGAGCGAGTAGCACAATTAGTGTGACTATGGTTTCAGCTGAGAACACATTAGATGAGGTTATTGTAACTGGTTATGGTCGTAAAGTCGAACAAAGATCTACGACAATTGCAGTACAGGAACTGGATGGTGATGCTTTTGTTCAGGCGAAAGAAACCAACATTTCCAATGCATTATCAGGTAAAATTTCCGGGGTTCAGGTAACAGCAAGTTCTGGTGCCGTTGGTGCTTCTTCAAGGGTAATCCTTAGGGGTGCCAGTAGTATCACAGGTGACAACGAACCTTTATATGTTGTAGATGGTGTATTTATCACAAACCAGACTGGCGGTAGTTCTGCTGGTCCATTTGGAGGTAGAGACCTTCCGAACGCTGCAGCTGATATCAACCCGGAAGACATTGAGTCTTTGGTTGTTTTGAAAGGTCCTGCGGCAGCGGCCCTTTATGGTTCTTTTGCTGCGAATGGTGTGATCGTGATCACAACCAAATCAGGTAAGATGAATGAAAAATTAGGAGTAACGATCACCAGTAACATGGATTTTGCGACTCCTCTGATATTGCCTAGCTACCAGGATTCATTTGGTCAGGGTGGTAATCAAAACTATTTCGAATTTATTGATGGTACGATCGGAGATGGTGGTGTTGACGAGAGTTGGGGTCCACCGTTAGATGTAGGTCTTGAATTCATACAGTGGGATTCTTATAAAGTAGGTGGTGCACCACGTCCTTGGGTTTCACAGCCAGATAACATCAAAGATTTTTATGATGTAGGTACAACTTTTACCAACAACGTTTCTTTTGATGGCGGTGGTGAGAACATTTCATACAGGCTTTCAGTCGGTAATATGGATCAGGAAGGTATGATTCCATTTACAAATTTCAACAGATTCAATATTGGGGCTTCTTCTTCTCAAACCATTGGTGAGAAGTTCACGACCAATATCAACGTGAATTATGTGAATTCCAAAAGTGATAACCTGCCTATCGTTGGTTATGACAACGAAAACCCGATTCAACAGTTCCTTTGGTCCGGTAGAAACGTAGACTTTCAAGCCTTGAAAGACTGGAGAAGTTTACCGCTTGCTGCTGAAGGTACAGCTGCAGCTGGTACGCCATTGAACTGGAACACAGTTTTCCAAAACAACCCTTACTGGGTTCTTGAGACCAACACCAATGATTACGACAAGAAAAGACTTTATGGTAATGTTGGCTTCAACTATGCGATCAGTGATCATTTCAACCTGAACGGTAAAATTGGTATTGACACTTTCAACTCAGTAGCAACAAGCAGACAGGCATTTGGTAGTAACAATGCTCCAAACGGATCTTATCAGGAAGATGTCAGATCTGGTTCTATTACTAACATGGACCTGTTTTTGAACTATAAAAATGAATTTTTTAATAATTTCACTTTAGACCTAACTGTTGGTGGGTCCCAATTGAAGTTCCGTGATAAAATAAACGCAGTTACTGCACCTCAATTACAGTTGCCAGATCTATATGATCTCAACAACTTAAGAGCAGGAAGTAACTATACCATTACAGATTATACAGGAGAGGCCAATTACAACTCTCTTATCGGATATGGTACAATTGGTTGGAAAAATATGATTTTCATTGATTTCACTGCCAGAAATGACTGGGCAAGTATTTTGCCACAGGACAACAATTCTTACTTCTACCCATCTGTAACAGGTAGTGCAGTGATCAGTGATCTGGTCAATGCCGACAGCTGGTTCTTGAAAATACGTGGTGGTTGGTCACAGGTTGGTAGTGTTAGAGCTCTAGGGCCTTATTCTGTAGATCCAATTTATGGATTATCAGCTCAGCCTTTCGGATCAACAACAGTTGGTTTCTTGCCTGGAACATTGAACAACCCCAATATCAAATCTGAAACAACAACAGGTGTTGAGGTTGGTGCTGACTTGAGATTGTTCCAAAACCGATTGAGATTTAATATAACCGGATATGACCAAACCTCTGAAGATTTGATTGTACCGGTACAGATTTCTGCAGCCTCTGGTGTTACAAACGTAATTTCAAATGTTGGTGAAATGAGAAACAAAGGTATTGAAGTTACTGCAGGAGCTACTATTGTTCAAACAGACAACTGGACAGTTGATCTTGATGTGAACTTTGCTAAAAACGAGAACACCGTTGAATCATTAGGTGGTTTGGATGCCCTTGTTCTTGGTGGACAATGGAACATGACCCTTGAAGCCAGAGAAGGTGAGCCTTACGGTTCTATCGTAGGTAACAAGTGGGAACGTACTCCAAGCGGAGCCATTCTTTATGAAAATGGTTTGCCTGTTATTGCTCCCGGTACTGACATTATTGGAAACGTTACTCCTGACTGGACAGGTGGTGTAGCGCTGACAGTGAAATACAGAAACTTTAGCTTTTACGGTTTAGTTGACGCGAAAATAGGTGGTGATGTACACTCTATGACAACAACCTGGGGTAACTTTGCAGGTGCCTTGAGTGGTACGCTTGCCGGAAGAGAAACTGGTATTGTAGGTAAAGGTGAGATGATTGATGCAGCTGGAAATTACGTTATAAACAATGTTGTCAGAACAGCAGAATCCTTTAACAAGGCTTTTTACGATAATTCTATTGTTGAATCAGCAGTATTCGATGCTTCTTACGTTAAATTAAGACAATTGATGTTGACTTATACGTTACCTAAGAAATTGTTCCAAAATGCAATGGTAGATGACTTACAGTTCTCACTTGTTGGTCGTAACCTTGCCATCTTGCACAAAAATGCTCCTCATATCGATCCGGAATCAGCTTTCAGTAGCCGTAACGCAGATCAAGGACAGGAGTTCGGACAAATACCTTCAGCTAGAACGATAGGTTTTAATGTTAGAATTAAATTATAATTAATTAATAAATTAAACGAATATGAAACGATTTAAGTTAACCCTAATCTTTGCCTTTATAGCTGCTGTGGTGTTCACAAGTTGTGAGGAAGATTTTGACACGATAAACATAGATCCGAATAATCCCACCACTTTGCCTTCGCATTTGCTGTTGCCA
This sequence comes from Flavobacteriaceae bacterium, assembly GCA_024644745.1. Classification (GTDB taxonomy): domain Bacteria; phylum Bacteroidota; class Bacteroidia; order Flavobacteriales; family Flavobacteriaceae; genus Lutimonas. The sequence goes on along the minus strand of JAHEHF010000037.1, from coordinate 25,636 downwards.
AGTGCCGTGAGACAATTTCAAAACACAAATTACAGTACATTTGTAGGTGGTGATTTCGCTGGATGGGCCGGGCAACTAGCCAAAGTTCAGTATAATGATGAACAACGCTATATTCCCCGTGAAAGCGTTATAGCCGCTACATGGTCTAACACTTTTGCCATCAGTATTTCTGATGCGGACCAAATGTACAAATTAGGAAGTGATGAAGGTAACAATAATATCATGGGTGCTGCCAAAGTGTTGCAAGCATGGGGTTATGCCTTCCTGAGTGATCTTTATGGTAATGTACCATTTTCTGAAGCCATGATGGTAGGAGAAGGTGAATTTACACCTGCATACGATGAACAAGAAGCTGTTTATGATGGTGTTCTTGCCATGCTGGACGAAGCCATGTCTTTGTTAGGAACTGGTGGAACTATTGACGCAACTTCAGATATCTTGTATTCTGGGGATGTTGATAACTGGAAAAGGTTTGCCGCTTCTTTAAAATTCAGGGTACTCATGAGAATTTCTGGTAAAAGAAGCGTTGGTGGAGAATTGCAGACCTTAGTTGACAGTCAATTGCTTTTTGAATCAAATGATCAGGAAGCTAAACTAAATTACTTGTCAGCGGCGCCAAGTGCCAACCCATTTTATGAATCCATTGTATTTGGTACAAGGGGTGAATGGAAGGTAAACGAGCAAATGGTTGACCTTTTAACCAACAATAACGACCCAAGGTTACCGATTTACGTGCAACCTAACGGAGATGGTGAATACAGAGGAAAACCTTCTGGTATTGAAGGATTACCAAATGATGACTATAACTATGACAATGTTTCAGCGATAGGATTGTTTTATCTTCGTCCTGAATCACCAGGTTACTTCCTGTCATATGCTGAATTGCAATTCCTGATGGCAGAAGCTGCTCAAAAAGGATTGATCGGTGGAAGCGCTTCAGATTTCTTTACTGAAGGAATCAGAGCTTCCTTGGAATTCAATCAGGTTGACTCAGAATCAGCTGCAGTTTATTTGGCGTCAAACCCTGCACGTTTGGCTACTGACAACAATACTGCCCTTGCTCAAATAGGGAATGAAAAATGGAAGGCGATTTTCTGCCAGGGTGTTGAAGCCTGGACGGAACAACGCAGAACGGGATATCCGATTTTACCTCCAGCAATTGACGGAGTATTTAACGAGATTCCATCTAGATATACCTATCCCGCAATTGAAGCTTCTATCAACAAAGAGAGTTATGAAGCGGCAGTTGCGTCTCAGGGAGCTGATTTATTAACTACTAAAATGTGGTGGAACAAATAAAAACATAATAAATTATGAAAACATTTATAAAAATATTTAGCTTACTCTTCATATCATCAGTAGTTTTCTACTCTTGTAATGATGAAGATTTGGACGTGGTCGACAACGCCGCTGGTTACAGCGAAGGTGGGTTGATCAGAAATGACAATCCATTGGTAAACTACGTTATTGGTAGTGACCAGGATTATACCTTTAGCATGCTGATTTACCAGGGTGCCATCAAAACCACCAGTGTGGACATCATGAAAAGTTTTACCACGGCTAGTGGTGTTACTTCAAATGAAGTTTTGTTAAAGAACGTTCCTGTGACTAGTACAGAATCCGGTGCTTTTTCTTTTTCAACGACTTATGCAGAATTGATCCAGGGATTGACTGTCAACGGGCAGCCATTGCCTGAAAGTGATGCAGATTTGGCCATTGCTGACTTTTGGACCCTGCGTTATGTAGCGGTTACCAGTGAAGGGAAATCTCATGCCAATGGTGCGGTCTCTAAACTTGCCGTCTCAACAAGATTGGCAGGAATATATACTGTAACTCAAAGTTCTTATTTACACCCGACTGCAGGTGATCAGGGAGGTTTCAACGGATTGCAAAGAGTCATAGAATCGGTTGCCAACATACCAGAATATGCGACTTACCTGGCTACTGATGTAGGGCCTTTTGTAGATGACTCTAACTATTACTATTTCTATGTATCCAATGTTGCTGATGCTGACGGAACTTTCCCGATCACCATACCCAAGGAATACAATGGGGCCGTTCAGTTGATTTGGGGTGCAGATGAAATTGGGGTTTGCCAAGCAAATGACATACCTGATATGCCGTGTACGAATTATGCCAAACTCAATGATGACGGTCATGACCAAATGTTCTTAAATTATGGGTATATCAGAAGTTCAGGAACCAGACAGTTCTATGAGTTTATTACCAAGAATTAATATATTAATATTAAAAAAATAAATTATGACAACTAAATATAAAAATATACTATTTTCTGGTTTGTTGGCTTCTGTGGTGGTTTTCACCTCGAGTTGTAATTTAGGCGAACAGGAAGATACGACGGGTCAGGCGACAATTTCTGCCAGCATGCCCCAAGTAACGATAACTCCAAATGATTTCGACAACATCAATGGTGTTGAAGAGGATGCGACATATACCTATACGGTATCGCTGTCTGAGCCACAGATCGCTGATATAAAAATTCAGGTATTCCAATCTGGAGGTACGGCTACAGAAGGTGAAGATTTTACGCTTGGAGAGCACACATTGACAATTCCGGCTTATGAAACTTCAACGACTGGTTCGATCACGATCATTGCGGATACTGAACCCGAAGATTCTGAAACCTTGCAAATTACCATAGGTGACCAGACCACGGCCAATGCTGTTTTTACACCACAAGTCTATGATTTTGTTCTGGATAACTATGTGGCTGAAGTTTTGGACATTACCTTTGATTTTTGTGTTGACGTTATCTTTGGTGGTGACGTTTATGCATGGGCAGATTTTGGTGGTGATCCAGATATTTTCGTATCCGATGCCGAAGGCTTTGACATCAATGACCCATGGGCAACCTGGAATGGTACAGACTATGCTGCAACTGGAGACTGTCCTGAAGTTTTGCATATGGACAAAGCTGACTGGGGAGACGGAGAATATGTGCTTTGGCATGAATTATATTCTAACGTTAATTATGCTTTTTGGGATCCTCAAATAATTCCAATTACAGCTACTTTTGTTCAAGCCGGACTTTTCAGAAAAACAGTTGTTCAGGATGATTCTCAGGCAATACAATCTAATGATATTGGTGCTGCTGATGGAGATTATGCAGGAACAAATGTCTGGGGTGGAATTGCTCGAGTTACAATTGCAGGAGATACATATACCATAGCTGATTTTGAAGGAAATGAAGTCCTTTCAGGAAAAATGGTTGATGGAAAAATGACAGCTGCAAGACCTTCTGAATTAAACAAATCACCATATGCTGGTGTAAGTTTTGAAAAATAATATATAATTTAGATTAGACACTTTTTATATGTTAATGACCATCACGCTTCGGCGTGATGGTTTTTTTATGCCTGCTCCATTCTTTCTATTATTGAAATTTATCCTACCTTCGCGGCATGGAACAGGAAGCAACGAAAATATTTGGGTTAAGGGCCATCTTGGAGGCCATTGATTCTGGCAAGGAAATAGAAAAGGTCTACCTTCAAAAGGAGATACAGGGTTCGCTGGCCAAAGCATTGCAACACAGTATCAACGAGCATAAAATTGCATACAGTTATGTTCCCCTTGAAAAACTGAACAAGCTATCTAAGTTTCAAAACCACCAGGGAGCAGTTGCCAAGACCTCCCCCATCGCTTTTAAGGATCTCGATACTGTACTTACACAGATCATGGAAGTCAAAAAGACCCCGCTCTTTTTGTTACTTGACCAGATCAGTGACGTCAGGAATCTGGGTGCCATACTAAGAACAGCAGAATGTACAGGGGTCGATGCGGTGATCTTACCCACACACGGAAGTGCTCCCATCAATGCAGATGCCATTAAAACATCGGCTGGAGCAGCCTTTAAACTCTCAATTTGCAAGGTACACCATGTATTGGATGCTGTATACCAGCTCAAGGCACTTGACATTCAGATCGTGTCACTGACAGAAAAAACCCAGAACCTGATCTATGACATCGATTTTAAAAAAGCTACGGCCATGGTGATCGGCTCTGAAGACAAAGGCATCTCCAATACTGTTCTCAAGAACTCTGACGAGAAAGGCAAGCTGCCTTTATTGGGCTCTATAGAATCGCTTAACGTATCGGTGGCATGTGGTGCCGCTTTATATGAAATCGTTCGCCAGAGGGGCTGAAAAACAGGTTTTCAGTCATCTTTAGAGATGACATCCTGCTCTTCTCCGCCCGGAATAAAATTTCCGGAACCATCAAAATGCCTGTCGAAGGCATCAGGCTCATAATCGTCCTTTTCCCAATCGTATTGATGTTTCTGAGGCCCATGAGCCCGAAACAAAAAAGCAAAAACCAAACCGACCAGAAATCCCGAAAGGTGCCCTTCCCAGGAAATGCTTTCCTTTACGGGCAAGAGATACCATACCATACTGCCATACAGAAATATAATGGTCAGAGAAACGGCAACCAGGCGGTAGTTCTTTCTGATGATGCCACTGAAGAAAATAAAACTGAACAAGAGATAAATGATCCCGCTCGCACCAATATGATAAGATTTTCTGGCAATGATCCAGGTAAGCAGACCCGCAAGCAGCGCCCCATAAACAAACACTTTGAAGGCAATGGGCCTGTAAAAATAAAGCAGTGAAAAAAGCAAAACAAAAAGCGGGATCGAATTATGATACAAATGCTTGATGTCTCCGTGAATAAACGGAGAAAAAACAATGCCCCTTAAGCCACTCAGGGTTCTGGGATAGATCCCAAAAGTATTGAAATTGAACCCATATTTTACCTCAAGCCAAAAGATGATCCACAGGCTCAAAACAAAATATAGCGGTACGGCCAGCACGCGATTAGAAAATTTAAAAACAGGTTTGTCGCTCATAATTTGATCATTGCCGGGCTAATTTACAATTTTTACTTTTTAAGACATTAAATCATTCCAGGTAAAAAATAAGGGCTTTCATGATTTGCCTTTTTAGCTTACTTTTACAGGATGAATGAACCTTTGGCAGAAAGAATACGTCCCAAATCGCTTGATGATTATATCAGTCAGCAACACCTTGTGGGCAAAGAAGGTGCTCTTACCGAGCACATCAAAAAAGGCTTTATTCCATCCCTTATTTTATGGGGGCCACCAGGCACCGGTAAAACCACTCTGGCCCATATCATTGCAGAAGAATCCAAACGCCCGTTTTATACCCTGAGTGCCATCAACTCAGGCGTAAAAGACATCAGGGATATCATTGACAAGGCCAAAACCAGCGGTGGCCTGTTCACCCAAAAAAACCCGATTCTTTTTATCGATGAAATTCACCGTTTCAGCAAATCCCAGCAGGATTCTCTTTTGGGGGCCGTTGAAAAAGGGTGGATCACACTGATCGGGGCCACCACTGAAAATCCAAGCTTTGAGGTTATTCCCGCCCTTTTATCAAGATGCCAGACCTATATTCTCAATGCCTTTGACAAAGGTGACCTGATCGCTCTTTTACACAGGGCCATCAAAAAGGATGTCTATATTTCAAAAAAGAACATTGAACTCCGTGAAACCGGGGCGCTGTTGCAATTGTCAGGGGGCGATGCCCGTAAATTATTGAATATTTTTGAACTGATCGTCAATGCCCAGGATGACCCCATATTAATCACCAATGATCTGGTTATCAGTAAGGTGCAAAAAAATACGGTACGTTATGACAAAACGGGGGAACAGCATTATGACATCATTTCCGCTTTTATAAAATCGATCAGGGGAAGTGACCCTAATGCAGCTGTTTACTGGCTCGCCCGAATGATTGAAGGGGGCGAGGATGTCAAGTTTATCGCCAGAAGGATGCTGATTCTGGCCTCAGAAGACATCGGCAATGCGAATCCGACCGCCTTGATTCTCGCGAATAATACTTTTCAGGCAGTCGCAGTTATCGGGAATCCCGAAAGTCGCATCATTTTGAGCCAGTGTGCCGTTTACCTGGCCAACGCAGCAAAAAGCAACGCCTCGTACAAGGCCATTAATGAAGCGCAGCGCATCGTGAAGGAAACTGGCGATCTTTCGGTCCCTTTGCACCTGCGCAATGCACCTACGAAATTAATGAAGGACCTCGATTACGGTAAAGCCTATAAATATGCCCACGATTACGAAAATAATTTTACAGAACAGGAATTTCTTCCCCAGGAGATCAAGAACCTGAAACTATATGAACCGGGCAAAAATCCGCGGGAAGATCAGTTCAGGGAATTGCTGAAAAAAAGATGGAAGTCAAAATATGACTATTGAAAACAGAGACGAACTATTCCTCCCGTTTAAAAGTAACCACTTCGATCTTGCCATTGCGATGGATGTCAATTTTCAAATTGCCTTCATCGTCAAAATAAGCCGTGGTCTGGTCAATATCCTGTTGTTTTTTCTTCCAGGCCACCCTGTATACATTGGGTAAGGAGGTTTTTTCAAAAGTTCCGATCATTTCTCCTTTTTTATAAGCCTCAATATTACTTTCACTCACATAGGCCTTCAGGTTGTTTTCCTGTTCTATCAAAAAGAAGGAAATGTTTTCATTCCTGTAAGATCTGGCAATGGTCCTTTCTTTTCCTGTTTCCTTTTCGCTCACAGGTGCTTCTGCTACCGGCACTGCCACAGGTACTGCAGCTGCTTTAGGCTCTATGGCCGCTGCCTGTTCCGGTTCTGAAACCTTATCCTTTTCAGGTGCTTCGGCTACTGGAACTGCTACAGGAACTGCAGCTGAATTGGTTTCAACGGCTGCTGCCCGCTTTTGTTCCGCTACCTTTTCCTGTGCAGGAACAGTTTGAACTGAGGGCACAACTGCTGCCGCCGTTACAGCCTTTTCGGAGGCCTTGCCTGGCCCCTTTACCAGGGCAGGATCAAATTTATAATTGAGTTCCTCAAGGGAGGTAAAACATTCCTGAAGCGCTTCTTTATAGGCCTGCTCGTACTCCTTGATCTTACTTGAGCCCTGCTTGCTCGTGTAAACAACCTGATCATAACAATTGTTCAGGGTAAGTTTTAATTTGGTCGTAAATAAATTTGAGTCATTGATCACATTTGCCGTTACTGCAAGGCATGGGTTGGCCAAAACCTCATTGGGCAGCGCCTCCCCTTTTACCAAAGTCAAATAGCCTGCCTTGTCAAACCAATGTTTTGTCAGGGAATTCAATCGAAATTGATTCTCCTTTTTCAAAAAATCATATTTTTTGGGAACGATAATATACTTATAGGAATTCAATTCATTTTGCGAAAAAGCAGGAATGATAAATGTAACCCAAAGGGCAAATAAGACTATTTTTTTAACCATGATACCAATTTACTTAAATATGAAGTTCATTCCAAGCTGAAATGACTGATAATTACTGTTCTTACTGTCAGGCAAAGCTAACAAATTATCCAAAGCCGTGTAAAAATTAAAAGCTTTTACACGAACTGAGGCTCCCAGTCCTACATTAGTGGCAGAAAACCTGTCAATGGTATAGGTAACCTTCGCATTGAGAAACCGTGTCAGTTCTCTTGAATAAAATCCGGTGATCGCCCATAAAGGCACCCTGGGCCTGAATTCGGTAAAGACCTGCATTCCAAAAGAGCTGGTTAAAAATTCACTTGCCATATCGGCGCGTACATTTCGAAAAACGGAATTTTCTGCCTTGACCTTCCGCTTCATGTCATACCTTACAGAAGCGTTTATTTTGGGTGCCCTGAAGTGAACATATTCTTTTTCAGAGGTTTCCAGGGGAATCTCTCCCAAAACATTTAAAGACTGCCAGTAGTCCAGCTCGTTCCCTTCAAAAGGGAGGTAATAGTCTTCAGTCGCTATGACTGCATCTTCAAATTCGATGGTTGTCAGTTTGTGGTTGAATCGCGTCATTCCGATATCGACCAGGCTTCCTGTAATTTTGATGTTTTCATTCAACTGATAACTAAAACCAAAATCTGCTGCAAGGCCCATGCTCCCATTTAAAAAAAATAAGCCGGATATCAATTCGGCCGGATCACCCAGGTCAGATGACAGGTCAAAAGAATTCAGAAGACCGGATGTATTCAACCTTACTCTCATGTATTCATAATTATGAATATAGGGTTTGTCAGCCAAACGATCCAATCCGAGGTAGTAAGTACCCTGGTTTGCAGAAGTTTCCAACCCAAAAGAGCCCGAAAGAATCTTAAGTCTTGCACCAAGGGTTAACTTGTCGTTTACTTTTTTGTTCAGTCCTGCATGAAACACGCCAAGCATCTGTACTGCAGCGTTCACATGCGAAGCCGAATACCGTTCTTCAATGAGGGGGCGGCCGTCTCTGTTCGGGTCATCTCCATCTAAGAAAATGGTTACAAAATCTGTCGGATAGGCAGAGAAGCCATCGATCTGCTGGTACATGCCAAAGCTCAAATAATATTTAGGGTTCTTCAACCTCATGCCAACATTGAAAACCTCTATCTGCTGGTTGAAAATAAATACGTCACCGGGAGTCAGTCCCAAATCATTCAGATTGCGCAAGGCATCTCCCCTGTCTTCGCCCTCTTTGATAATTTCATTGTAAGTAACGTTTTTATTTGAAGATCCGAAATCCAGGTAAAGATTCGACAACAGCGGCACGCCATAGTGTTTGTCATAATCCACTTCAGTTCCCGGGTTCAAAAGCAAATTTTGTGGCAATTGATCAAAACCATAAAGGATCTGCATGTTTTGTGCCGTGGTATAAGCACAGCACAAAGCAAAGATAAGAGATATGCAATACCTTTTGATCATGAGGGGAGTTTCCAGCAATTTTACAATATAAAGGAATAAATATACATTTATTTTCTCAAATCCCTCAAAAATGGAGCCTACAGGTATTCTTTCAGCTCCATCAAATTAGAGATGGTAGGCACTTCTTCTGTGGCCACCTCCCCGTTAAATTCGCAAAAAATAACCTGCATGCCCACTTGTTTCGCCCCAAGGATGTCTGCTTCAAAATTATCCCCGATCATCATGCTCTCATGTGAGGCGGCCCCGGTCATTTCCATGGCATAATGGAATATTTTTGGATGGGGTTTTTTAACGCCCACTTTTTCAGAGGTAATGATCTGGTCAAAAAAGGGTAACAGTTTTGAATTTCGTAATTTTCTTAATTGAACCTCCTCAAACCCGTTGGTTATTATATGCATCTGATAGGTTTTTTGAAGGTATTCCAACACATGAATCGCATTGTCAAACAAGGCATTATGCTGCGCTAAATAAGTAATGTACTCCACCGAAAGCAGGTTGATCAATTCATCTGAAGCCTCATAATTTACCGCATCAAAAGCCTCTTTTAGCCTCAAATACCTGAGATCCTTCTTTGTCACCTTGTCTTCCCTGAAGAGTTTCCAGTATTTGTGATTAATGGGTCGGTAAACCTCCATAAAATCAACAAAACCGATATCCAGCCGATTCCTTTCAAAGATCAGGGCAAAGGTTTTTTCAGAATTGGTTTCAAAATCCCAAAGGGTGTGATCAAGGTCAAAGAATAAATGTTTTACGTTCATAAATACTTATTTTACCGGTATCTCCAAATTCCATATGGTCTTTCTGAAAGTGAAGATAAACATCAGGACAAATATAAGCCCTAAACCAACGCTTAAAACAGGTTGATTTCCAAATTTATCAACGAAAACCTTATACATGATGTATTGCATTGTTAACAAGCCTCCCATTTTCAGGAACTCTTTTTGGTGATGCCCCAATCCTTTTAAGACTTCCCTGTCCCAATAATAGAATATTAAAATCATCAGGCTATACGAGAGCAAAGTCGTATAAGCCGCCCATTGATATCCAAACAAACCAACAAATATCAGGTTCATCACAATATTGAACAGGGCTGTGCTGACAGCAATCAATCCAAGCCTTTTGAGCCTGTGTGAAAATTTCAGCCGAAGTTCAAAAAAATTGGAAATCCCATGTAAAAAGGTTGCAGTAAAAATAAAAGGCATCAATACATAACCTTCCCTGAATTCCTCACCCAATAGCAAGGTGGCTATTTCCATGGAAAAAAGAGACATATAAAACACGAATGGTATCCCAAAAATCACAAAACTGAAGATATATTTTCTGATGAGCAGCAAGGCCCCTTTAAAATCAAGCTCAAGGACCTTTAAGAGTTTGGGATTGATCGTATTAAAAAAAACAGTGATCAATCCCATGACAGACAACTGCGATATTTTGTAGACCTGATCATAGATACCCACCGCACCCAGATCATCAAATATGGCGATAACATACCTGTCGCTATAGGTGATCGCCAATAGGCTCACGTTCAGCACCAGTCCAAGGCTTCCGTATTGCAGCAGTTCGAAGACGACTTTTCTGTCAAATTTCATATAATGTATTGCTATTCGTGCCGGGTTGAACAGCAGGAGTAGCAGCAATAAAATTGCATCAACCCAAACAAGACTAATGATCAGGGCGGCAATATTCACCTCCTGCCAGAAAACGAGGTACAAAGCAATAAGCAATCCCGCAACCGATCTTATGGAATGCACCATCGTATAAAAACGAGCCTTTCCCATCAGGCGCACAACAACCATGTAAAACAGGAACAATTGATTGAACATCAATTGCAAAAAGGAGTAAAAGATCAGATGCTTCAGGAGTTCATCACTTGTAAGTACAAACCACAAGCCTGATACAGCGGCAAGTGCCAAAAATGAAATGGAGTATAAAAAAATTAGGTTGGTATAAAGAGTCGGCAGGGTATTATTTTTTTGATATTTCCCGTAATAGCGCCATATGCAGGATCCGATCCATGAAAACAGAAACATTCCTAAAAAAGTAAAGGTAATGGTGACCATCCCGAGGTTTCCATAGGCTTCACGGCTGAAATGCCTGGTAAAAATCGGCGTTTTTATAAAACCAATGAGCAAGGGAACAAAAGATCCGATAAGATACCACAGAAAATCTTTCACAAAAGATCCTTTGGACAGCAGGCTGTATTTTTTGAGTTTATCTCCCATCCAAAGCCCTTTTATAATGATCCAGTAATTTTTTAAATTCGGTATCCCATCTGTATTTATTTATCGCTGCCTGCTTTCCATTTTCACTGAAGTGATCATAGAGCTCTTTGTTCGTAAGCATTTCTATCATCGCTGTCGCGATCTGATCGGTATCATCCGGTGCAACGAGCAGCCCGCATTGATCCTGGCTGATATACTTTTTTATATGGCCAAAATCACTGCCAATGACAGGCAGGCCGAACATCATATACTCAAACATCTTTATGGGCAGGCTGACCTCAAAGGTTTTTACCGGCTGCAACAGTGCCAGACCTATTTTGCTCTGTCTGTAATAATCTGCAACCTGCCTGTAGGGTACCGCATCGAGTAAATGTACGTTCTGCGTCAGGTTATTTTGTTCCAAAAAGGTATGCATCTCCTGTTTTAAGCTGGGGGGATAATAGTTACCCAGGAAGACCAGTTGTATATCCTGATTTTGTGTCCGTGCCTTTTTCAGGGCTTTCAGAATGACATAGGCCCCGCGCAATACACTTACACCTCCGCAGTAGATCAGATCATATTTTTTACCTTCAAAAGAAATAGGCTGGTCATCTTCGGGCAAATTTGAATAATTATAAATCACTTCCGTATGCGAAGCTCCTATTTTTTGAGCGAAAAGATCTCTTACTGTCTCTTCGTTTGCAATAACCAGGTCATAGTGCTCTGCCATTTTCTTTTCCCAGCGATCCACAAAATAGGCGAATATGCGGATTACAAAACCACATCCGGGCCAGGTTTTAATATAAGAAATATAGTCTTCGGCATAAGGTTCCCGGGCATCATAAAAAACGACCGGCCGCTGTGATAAGTTTTTTAATTGCCTCCCGATACGATTGATCCACAGATCATGAAAATGATAAATATCTGCCTCCAAACCTGTCGCAGCTTGCAATAGCTTGTTATAATTGTCATCAGGATTCAATCGCTTCAGTATAAAATTGAGATAGCGGTTTTTGGAAAAGGTTTTCAATTGAAACATCTGATAGGCGATGCCCTCTTTGGTGACCCCTGACTTTGTATCATTTCCAATGAGAATATAATGCACCTCATGCCCTTTTTCCTTTAAAGGAACCGCCATTTTCCAATAGATCCGATCGTCATACAGACTGTGCCTGTCTGCCAAAAAACAAATTTTAAAGCTGTCAGACATAGGCGAACCATCTTTTTTTCACCAGGTAATAAGGCTCTTTCAAGGCACCAAAACTCTGGTAAAAGTTCGCAACACCCGGGATCATTGAGCCTTCAAAATCGAAAATCAAACCAGTATTCTGATAGCTGCGTATCAATTCATTGATCAGAAAAGTATGCAAATGATGTTTCCTGAACTCCTGCCTCACTACCGGCACCAGATAAGTGATCCTTTTTGGGGTCAGGGTCCAAAGCAGGCCGGCAACCATCATTCCGTTCTTATAAACGCTCCAAATTTTCATAAAACCATTGTTTAATCTCGACAGTTCTCCTAATTTCTCTGAGGCATCCTTCCCCGGGGTATAATTTTTTTCAACACTTTCCCAGAGCTCAATAAAATGATCCGGTCTACCTTGTTTCTCCAAAACAAAATCGTCGAAATTCAATCTTGATATGCGCCTTCTGTTTTGGTTATATCCTTCAAACAATTGTTCAAGCCCATTATTGAGAGGGAGAATATAATTCATTCTCTCGTGCTTCATGTCAAGGCTCAAGGGATTGTCTGCATTAAACCTGTAATCAACAAGCAAGAATTTACGGGGGATACGATCCATAAATTCCAGAATGCTGCCTTCTGTGATCTTCTTTCCTGAAAAAACACCGAGTTGCTGTATCCATGAAGGGCTGTGTATATAAGGTATCCCATATTTTTTCCGCCGGGGCAGGGGCATGACCATGTCGTAGTCTCCCGAAACCAGAAGGTCCCAGTTTTCACATACACAGTTCAAATACCAACTATAAGCATAAACCCTTGAGTTTGTTGCTCCCGACACACAGTGATCATATTTGTCTTTGTCGATTAAATGATTTGGAATATATCTGATCATTTCCAGTGAGATATCATTAGACCGGCCCTATATGGTTTTTTTACATTTTTTATCATATCACTTTGCTCAATTCCTTGAGCAGTGTTTCGTACAAACGGCCCCAACCCCTCCATCGCCCGGAGCCGCTAACCGATTCGTTGTGGAATATCGTGATCAGGGTACCGTCAACCTTTCTGATCTCTTTTGCCAGCTGGATGATCGTGTTAAAGGATTTTTTTGGTGTGAAATTCATATAATCCTTCAAGGTGGCATCCATCACAGCAAATGGGAAAACCTTTAAAGGTGTCTGGATCTCAAAATCAATGTCGTAAAAATAAAAAGGCGTGCAGGTACTGGCCCTGAAACCATAATGAGATGCGTATCCCATGGAATATTCCTCTTTTATTTCCAAATCAACCAGATGCTGATAGGTTTCCGGCAATTCAACCCGAAGGTAATGCTGCCTGGATCTGGTGATCGGAAAGTTCACAATATTCTCCAGAATGGATTTTTCCTTTTTGATCTTCAATTCCTTCTTCATACTAAAATAAGAGGGATGAATTCCAACCTCCGCATAATCGGCTATGTTCTTGATCAATAATTTGTAATGCACATTGCCTGGAGAAATATTTTTGTCATAGGTGGTGTATTCACTCAGCAGGAAAAAAAATACGGTATTGATCTTGTATTTTATTTTCAGGGCCAAAAGCATTTTGAACATGTCGAAAGGATCCCTCCTCAAATTGAAAATAACCAGGAACCGCATCCATATATCCCTGATGTTGAACTGGAAAAGATCTTTCAAGATCCCGCCGAGATTTCTCGTAAAGCCCTTGTGCTTGTATTGAAAGGCACTGTCAACATCAATTGTCGAGATATAATTAAACTTTCGCTCCTTATTGCTCAGTTCATCTTTTTGATCCTCAAATTTTTCCAGAAGAAGAGTCCTGAATTTATAGGCCCATATATCGACCATGGGTTTATCGAGGAAATCATTTTGAAAGGCCAGACTTTCAGAGGCAGGAAACCTTTCATAATGATCCTTTACGTGTGGCAGGTATTCCTCATACCGGCTGATCAGATAAAAACTGGCGGCAAAAATATCACAGGGCACCTCAGCTCCAAAATTCGTTTGGAAAAAGCAGGGAACATCATCCCAGCGTACCATATTGATATCGAGATAATCAATTCCCTGATTGAACAGCAGTTCATTGTTCTTGACAAAGAGTTCATTCCCAAGAGCTTGTTTGGTATAAGAGAACTTCATGCCCTCATGACTGATGAATTCTTCAATTTTTGTAGTAAACTCCACCTCAATACCGAGGATCCTCATAAATATTTGCCTGAAGGTGTAGCTGAGCCTCGGCGTTATCTTATGGGTGTAAACTAAAAGCATTTTAAGGATATTTGATCACCCAAATGTAATCTTTCTGCAGCGTTTTAGGAAATCTCTTTTACAAAAGAAAAGGAAGCGGTCACCTCAACATCATGAGAGCAGGAAACTTACATTCTGTTCTCATCGGCAAAACTGAAATAACCGTGCTGAGAAACAATGATATGATCCAGCACTTTGATGTCGAGCAATTCACCTCCCTTCATGATCTTTTTGGTCAATTGTATGTCTGAATGACTGGGAGTCAGGTTTCCGGAAGGATGGTTATGGCATAAGATAATACTTGTGGCCCCTGTTGATATGGCCTTCTTGAAAATAAGCCTGACATCTACCAGGGTAGCATGAATACCTCCCTTGCTCAGCTGGCTTTTATCGAGTAATTTGTTGGCGTTATTCAAGAAAAGGATCCAGAATTCCTCGTGTAACAGATCCCCGATAAAAGGTTGCATGATCTCAAAAGCTGTGGCTGAACTATTCACTTTTTTCTTTTCCCGGGCAAGCTCCATGCTTCTTCTTTTACCCAGTTCCATCGCTGTCAGAATGCTCACAGCCTTTGATTTTCCTATCCCCCTAAAGAGCATAAGATCATCAATGGTCATGGTGGCAAGGGTATTTAAGTTATGACCAAAATGCGATAAAATGCGCTTTGACAAGGCAACAGCACTTTCTTCCTTGCTTCCTGTGCCAATGATTATTGCAATGAGTTCAGCATCAGACAGGGAGGCTCTTCCCTTTTCCATCATTTTTTCACGTGGCCTGTCATCCTCTTTCCACTGTTTAATGGTCAGGAACCCCTTATTTTCATTTCGCATTATTGCATGAAATTACTTTGAAAGATATAAAAGAAAAACTATACATTTGTATTGAACAATAGGATGATTTGTAAGGTATTTCATCATGATTATTGGAAATGTTGAATCAATAAAGATTAAATGAAAATAATAATTGCCGGGGCTGGAGAGGTCGGTTTTCACTTATCCAAACTACTGTCATTCGAGTCGCATGAAATTATTCTGATAGATCAAGACAAGGACAGATTGCTTTACGCCGACTCTAAATTAGACATCAAGACCCTGCAACATGACGCTACTTCCATTCTCGCTCTCAAAGAAGCGAATGTTCAGAATTCTGATCTTTTCATTGCCGTAACCTCATCTGAAACCACAAATATCACTGCCTGTGCCATCTCAAAGAAGCTGGGAGCCAAAAGGACCGTGGCAAGAATCAGCAATTCTGAGTTCACCGACAATAAAGATGAGATCAATTTTAGTGAACTGGGCATCGATGAACTGATCTCTACAGAAGAGCTCGCCACCAATGAAATTAAATTATTACTGGAAAAGGCTACTTTCAACGAAACCCATGAATTTGAAGAAGGAAAACTGACCATGGTGGCCATGATCCTTTCCAGCACTGCACCTTTTGTGGGAAAAACAGTGAAAGATGCAGCCGCCAATTTTGCAGGTATCAATTTCATGCCCATTGCCATTAAAAGGAAGAATTCTGATGATACGATCATCCCCAGAGGAGATACCGTTTTCAAGGAAGGTGACCAGACTTATTTTATTACCCTTGAAAAAGGCGTGGAAGAATTGAACCGAATGGCCGCCAGGAAAAGCAAGCCCATCAAAAATGTATTGATCCTGGGCGGGAGTAAAATAGGAGAAAAAACCGCAAGGGATCTCTGTGATAAAAACCTGAATATCAAACTGATCGAATACAACAAGAACAGGGCCATCGAGCTTGCCGACCAATTGCCGAATGCCCTGATCATTTATGGAGACGGAAGGGATGTGGAACTTCTGGAAGATGAAAATGTATCCGATATGGATGCCGTTGTTGCCGTTACGGGAAGGTCCGAAACGAATATCATGTCTTGCCTGATGGCGAAATCTAAAGGCGTTGGACGAACCATTGCCCTGGTGCAAAACGTGGATTATTTCAACCTGAGTAAAAATATCGGGATAGACACCCTGATCAATAAAAAGCTTCTGGCCGCCAATAATATTTTCAGGTATATCAGAAAAGGTGAAGTAGTTGAGATGACTATTTTGAATGATATCAATGTGGAAATACTGGAGTTCAAACCTTCGAAGAACTCCAAGATCACAAAAAAGAAAATTAAAGATCTTAAATTTCCGAGAAATGCGATCATAGGAGGTGTGATCAGAAACAATACCGGGGTTATCGCTCTTGGTGATTTTCAGATCCGGGAAGATGACAAAGTCGTTGTCTGCTGTTTTCCAAAAACGATCTCCAAGGTTGAAAGGTTCTTTAATTAATCCTTAAATGAAAAGATTCAACTTCAAAATCATATTTCAGCTCATGGGAATTCTCCTCCTGTTCAATGGAGGATTCATGCTTGTTTCTGGTATTGTGAGCTGGTATTTTGACGACGGTGCACTCACAGGGGTCCTCCTGGCCGGAATGATCACCCTGGTGACGGGACTGGTACTTCGTTTTGCGACCAAAGGATTCGAAAAAAAAATCAAAAAGAGAGAAGGTTACCTGGTCGTTACCCTGGGCTGGATCACCATGTCTTTATCCGGGGCACTTCCTTATGTGTTCACCGGGGCCATCCCCGTATTCACTGATGCATTCTTTGAAACCATGTCGGGATATACAACCACCGGTGCCTCAATCATCAACGACATAGAGATCATGCCCAAAAGTATTCTGTTCTGGAGAAGCACGACGCACTGGATAGGCGGTATGGGTATTATCGTGCTTGCCATTGCCATTCTGCCGCTCCTTGGAATCGGGGGAATGCAAATGTTTGCTGCTGAAGCACCCGGCCCTTCTGCTGATAAAATGCATCCGAGAATTACCGATACGGCAAAAAGACTGTGGTTTCTGTATTTTGGACTGACCCTTACTGAAGCCATTTTATTGAAATTTGCAGGAATGGGTTATTTTGATGCCATCAATCACGCCATGAGCACCCTGTCAACCGGAGGCTTTTCAACCAAAAATGCCAGTGTGGCTTACTGGAACAACCAACCGCTGATTCAGTATATTATCATATTTTTTATGTTTGTGGCCGGAACCAATTTTGTACTGAGTTATTTTGCCGTCAAAGGAAAATTTGCAAAATTCATGGCTGATGAAGAGTTTAAATATTACCTCATCGCTGTTTTGTCGATTGGCCTCATGACCACTTTGGTCGTGTATTATTACGCTGATGTTTCCATTGATCCAACAGAGATACAACTCATTGCACATCCGAAGGTGTATGGAGAATTCGAGAGTTCTTTCCGCCATGCCCTGTTCCAGGTGATCGCAGTGATCACCACAACAGGATTCGTGTCGGCTGACTTTACCATTTGGTCGCCCTTTTTAACGGTGATGTTCTTTATTATGATGTTTTTAGGTGCCTCGGCGGGTTCAACCGCGGGTGGTGTTAAGATTGTAAGGCATATCATCATGATCAAAAACGGTTTTTTGGAATTTAAGAGGAGCCTGCATCCCAATGGGATCATCCCTGTGAGATACAATGAAAAAACGGTGACAAGAGGGATCGTATTCAATATCATGGCCTTTTTTATTCTTTACCTGATCATTTTTGCCATCGGGTCACTGGTTTTTAGTTTTATGGGAGTTGATTTTATGACTTCGGTAGGAGCTGCAGCATCATCTTTAGGGAATGTAGGACCAGCTTTTGGTGATCTGAGTCCTGTCAACAATTATTCAAGCCTCCCTCCTTTTGGTAAAATATGGTCATCCATGCTCATGCTATGTGGCAGACTGGAACTATTTACGGTATTGATAATTTTTACCCCTTATTTTTGGAGAAATAGCTAAATCGCAGCTGTATCGGACCAGGTTTTTGAAGATCGTGAACCTTAGGCTGAAATCATGGCTGTTTTATTTTTGAAAATCTGTAACTTGCAGGCATTGAAATTGTACCCGAAACATGAAAATAGCAAAACCTTATTCCCCCAAAAATAAAATTCGAATTGTAACTGCTGCTTCCTTATTTGACGGCCATGATGCTGCGATAAACATCATGCGAAGAATCATTCAGGCAACAGGGGTCGAAGTCATTCATTTGGGCCACGACAGAAGCGTGGAAGAAGTTGTCAATACAGCCATACAGGAAGATGCCAACGCTATTGCCATGACCTCTTACCAGGGAGGGCACAATGAGTATTTCAAGTACATGTTTGACCTCCTTCAGGAAAAAGGTGCGCCCCAGATCAAAATTTTTGGCGGTGGCGGCGGCGTGATACTGCCCAAGGAAATCGAAGACCTGATGGCCTATGGGATCACCCGGATCTATTCTCCGGATGACGGCAGGAATCTGGGCCTGCAGGGCATGATCAACGACATGATCCGGCAATGTGATTTTGACCCCTCCCTGCAATATGAAAAGGAAGAAAAAGTCATTGAACAACTGAAGTCCAATAACAAAAATACGATTGCGAGAATGGTAAGCCTCGCCGAAAATCATCAGGAAACATTTGCGACTGAATTTCCAAAGCTCAAGAAAACAGATTCAAAGATCCCTGTCCTGGGCATAACGGGTACAGGAGGCGCCGGAAAATCTTCCATGGTTGATGAGCTTGTCAGAAGGTTTTTATCAGATTTTCCCGACAAGAATATCGGAATCATATCTGTAGACCCTTCCAAAAGAAAAACCGGAGGGGCCTTGCTGGGTGACCGGATCAGAATGAATTCGGTCAACCACAAACGTGTATACATGCGTTCGCTTGCCACGAGACAATCGAACCTCGCCTTGTCAAAACACGTGAGTGATGCCCTAAATATTCTTAAAAAAGCTTCCTTTGATCTTATTCTCCTTGAAACCTCGGGCATCGGACAATCAGATACCGAAATCCTGGACCATTCAGATTTTTCACTCTATGTCATGACCCCGGAATATGGTGCGGCCACACAGTTGGAAAAAATAGACATGCTCGATTTCGCCGACGTCATTGCGCTTAACAAATTTGACAAGAAGGGAGGGATGGATGCGCTTCGTGATGTGAAAAAGCAATACCAGAGAAACCATAACCTTTGGGAAACCGACACTGAAAAAATGCCTGTTTTTGGAACCATTGCCTCGCAGTTCAATGATCCCGGAACCAATAACCTCTACACCTTTCTTATCGAAAAATTAAATGATCTTTCGGGCCACGCCTTTAAGTCATCGTTTATGTTCTCTACTGAATTGAGTGAAAAGCAATACATCATTCCTCCAAAAAGGGTTCGGTACCTGTCAGAAATAACAGATACCAACAGCCAATATGATACATGGTGCCGCGATCAAAGTGACATCGCTCAAAAACTTTACGGGATCTATCTGGCCCTGAACACCCTTGCGGGTCATATATACACACTTGACAATAATGGCATCAATCGGGAAAACTATCCCGAAAACCTCAGTGAGGATCAGAAAGCGCTTACAGGGAGGCTCATCGATGAATTTAACAGTGCTAAAATGAACCTGACGGCACATAACTGGGCACTTATTCTTGGTTTTGACGCTAAAAAACAGACCTATAAAAATGAGATCTTTAAGTTCAGTGTTCGTGACAGGGAAATTAAGATCAAGACGCATTCAAAGTCCTTGTCGCATCTTGAAATTCCAAAAATAGCACTGCCAAACTACAAAGCCTGGGGAGATCTTCTGCTCTGGACACTTCAGGAAAATGTTCCGGGAGAGTTTCCTTTTACCGCTGGGATTTACCCCTTTAAGAGGACCGGGGAAGACCCAACGAGAATGTTTGCGGGAGAAGGCGGACCTGAACGAACCAACCGGAGGTTTCACTACGTCAGCCTGAATGCCCCTGCCAAAAGACTTTCCACGGCCTTTGACAGTGTGACACTTTACGGCAATGACCCTGATCAACGACCCGACATCTATGGAAAAATTGGAAACGCGGGTGTTTCGGTCTGCTGTCTTGATGATGCTAAAAAACTTTATTCGGGCTTCGAACTTACCAACCCCTTGACCTCGGTTTCAATGACCATCAACGGCCCTGCCCCCATGTTATTGGGCTTTTTTATGAATGCGGCCATCGATCAGGAATGTGAGAAATACATCAAAAAGCACAAGCTGGAAAAAGAAGTCGAGGAAAAAATCAAAAAGATTTACCTGAAAAAAGGAGTATCAATACCTGAATATCAGGGGGAACTTCCTGAAGGAAATGACGGTCTGGGACTGATGCTTCTGGGGGTTACGGGTGACGAAGTGCTTCCCAAAGACATTTACCAGGAAATCAAAAAAGAAACCCTGTCAAAGGTAAGGGGTACCGTACAGGCAGATATCCTCAAAGAAGACCAGGCCCAGAACACCTGTATCTTTTCTACTGAGTTCGCCTTGAAAATGATGGGGGACGTACAGGAGTATTTCACAAAAAATCAGATCAGAAACTTTTATTCGGTGTCCATATCCGGATATCACATTGCTGAAGCAGGGGCCAACCCCATATCGCAACTGGCTTTTACACTCTCTAATGGTTTTACCTATGTTGAATATTACCTGAGCCGTGGAATGGACATCAACAAATTCGGTCCTAACCTGTCTTTCTTTTTCTCGAATGGAATCGACCCGGAGTATGCCGTCATCGGCAGGGTTGCGAGAAAGATCTGGGCCAAGGCGATGAAGTTAAAATACGGAGCCAATGAAAGGGCCCAAATGCTGAAATACCATATACAGACCTCGGGAAGGTCGCTGCATGCACAGGAAATTGATTTTAATGATATCAGGACGACCTTACAGGCCCTGTATGCCATTTATGACAACTGCAATTCCCTGCACACCAATGCCTATGATGAAGCGATCACTACGCCAACCGAAGAATCTGTCAGGCGGGCCATGGCCATACAACTGATCATCAATAAAGAACTGGGGCTGGCCAATAACGAAAATCCCCTTCAAGGATCCTTTATCATTGAAGAACTGACAGATCTGGTAGAACAGGCCGTTTATCTTGAATTTGATAAGATCACCGAAAGAGGAGGCGTTCTGGGTGCCATGGAAACCATGTACCAAAGATCCAAAATTCAGGAAGAAAGCTTATATTATGAGGAGCTTAAGCACACTGGTGAGATCGATATTATCGGAGTCAATACTTTTTTAAGCAGTAAAGGCTCTCCGACTGTGCTTCCACAGGAAGTGATCAGGGCCACTGAAAAGGAAAAGCAACACCAGATACAAGTCATAGAAAACCTCCATAAGGCCAACCGTGGGATAAGTGAACAGGAAATTCAAATGCTGAAGGACAAGGCCATTCAGAATGAAAATATTTTTGAGCAGCTGATGGAAGCTACAAAAACCTGTAGCCTGGGCCAGATCACTTCTGCCCTTTTCGAAGTAGGCGGTCAGTACCGAAGGAACATGTAAAGATCCCCGATGACCTTTTTGCCATGATTTTTTTAATTCGGCACTCATTTTATGATCTTGTTGGATTTAGGATTTCTTTTGTAGATTTACCCGAACTTAATAGATTTCCATGAAAAAACAGTTGCGCATCAGCATCCTTCTTGTATTCTCAATATTCACAATTATTTCATGTAAAGACATCAGTACAAATAAGGAGCATCCGGGGCTTGAAAAAGCATCCTATGTTGAGAAAAACTTTGACAAAAAGGAAGTTACAATCACCATGCGTGATGGTATCAAGTTACATACGAGTATCTATTCGCCAAAAGACAAATCAAAAAAATACCCGATCCTGCTGCTGCGAACACCCTACAGCAGCAAACCCTATGGGGAAGACAGATTTCCAAAAAAAATAGGACCAAATAAGTATATGATGGAAGAAGGTTACATCGTTGTTTACCAAGACGTAAGAGGAAGATGGATGAGTGAAGGAACCTACGATAATATGCGTCCCTATATCCCGAACAAAACATCTGACAAAGACATTGATGAAAGCACAGATACCTATGACACCATCGACTGGCTTGTAAAAAACGTTGAAAACAACAACGGAAAAGTTGGCATTTGGGGTATATCCTACCCAGGGTTTTATGCCTCCTACGCCACACTTGACGCACACCCTGCCTTAAAAGCGGCTTCCCCGCAAGCCTGCATCGGAGATTTCTTTTTTGATGATTTTCACCACAACGGGGCCTACATGCTAAGTTATTTCAGAGCTACCTCGCTTTTTGGTACGATCAAGGACCAGCCCACTGACACAGCATGGTACAAACTTCCAAAGCTTCCCACAGAAGATCAATACCAATTCTTTCTTGACGCAGGCCCTCTGAGTAATTTGAACAAGTACTTTCAATATGATACCCCTGATCAAAAGGGCCTTAGAAACAACGACGATGTGGATGACGTGTTTTGGAAAGAACTTAAGGACCATCCGAATTATGACAGTGTATGGCAAAAGAAAGGGCTCATCCAGCATTTAAAAAATGTCAAGCCGACCGTGGCCACCATGATCGTTGGAGGCTGGTTTGATGCCGAGGACCTTTACGGTCCGCTGGAAACCTATAAGACCATTGAAAACCACAACCCTGACAATTATAACACCATGGTTTTCGGACCCTGGGACCACGGGGGATGGTCAAGAACCCGGCCACAAAATATCGTGGGCAATTATTATTTCGGAGACTCCATCTCCGATTTTTTTCAAAAAAACATTGAATCGCGTTTTTTTGAGCACTTTTTAAAAAAAGAAGGAGACCATAACAGTGGTTTGCCCGAGGCCTATGTTTTTGATTCCGGAAAAAAAGCATGGAGTACTTTTAGCAGCTGGCCTCCGGAAAACTCAAGCAAAGAGATCCTTTATCTCTCGACGGATCAAAAACTGACGAGCAACAGGGAGCCCCTGGTCCCGGTGATATTTGTAAGTGATCTTAAAAGGCCCGTTCCTTATACCGAGGATATCAAAACGGTCTTTACACCAAGAAAATACATGACCGATGATCAAAGGTTTGCCGCGAGAAGACCGGACGTATTGGTTTTTGAAACCGAAGTCCTGGATCAAGACATGACCCTTTCTGGCGATATTCTAGCCAGATTAAAGGTAGCAACAACAGGTACGGATGCTGACTGGATCGTTAAAATCATTGATGTTCATCCCGCTGGGGCGAAAAGTGATCACGACGGAATGCAGAAGCATTTAAAAATGAGCAATTATCACCTCATGGTGAGAAGCGAGGTCATGAGGGGAAAATTCAGGAATAGCTTTTCGGTACCTGAACCTTTTGTTCCGAATCAGGTCACTGACGTCAACATCAAATTACAAGACGTGTTTCACACCTTTAAAAAAGGTCACAAGCTCCAGGTCCAGGTACAAAGTACCTGGTTTCCATTGATTGATTTAAATCCTCAAACCTTTGTTCCCAATATTTTCAAGGCCGAAGAAAGTGATTTTAAAACCCAAACACATTCTGTTTTTACTTCTTCTTCCATTGAATTCAAAGTGTTAAAATAAAAGCGATTGGAACAGTTTAAAAATCCCATAGCACAAAGTATCAAATTCGGCGTATTTTTAGCCGCTCCGCTGCTGTTCCTCTACCTGGTGTTTTTTGTTGAATTAGACCAGAATAACCCTGCAGCAACTTATACTTTGGCAGTCGCCTTATTAATGGCCATGTGGTGGGTTACCGAAATCATACCTTTGGCAGTAACTTCTTTGCTGCCCTTTGTGCTGTTTCCCGTGCTGGGGGTGATGAATGGTAAAGTTGTTGCATCGAACTATTTCAATGATATCATTTTTTTGTTCCTCGGCGGATTTCTTTTTGCCCTCGCCATGCAAAAATGGAACCTTCACAAAAGAATTGCTTTAAAACTAATGCTCATCGTCGGCAACAGTCCTGCCAGAATCATGCTGGGCTTTATGCTCGCAACTTCCTTTTTATCCATGTGGATATCCAATACGGCAACCACCATGCTCATGGTTCCCATTCTTATGTCTATTATTCTTAAACTTGAAGAAGTCAATCAAGCCAAAAGCATTCACAGTTTTTCAACAGGGCTTCTGTTGGCGGTAGCCTACAGCGCATCTATCGGGGGTATATCAACCCTGGTTGGCACCCCGCCCAATCTATCTTTCGCCAGGATCTTTGCCATTTATTTCCCTAATGCACCTGAAATCTCTTTTGCTTCCTGGTTCTTCTACGCATTCCCGATCGTCGCGGTTTTGTTTTCCATTACTTTTGGTTATTTGTACCTGGCATTCATCAAAAGGAACCAAAAAGAATGGACCCAAATAGATCATTCGGTTATCATACATGAATACATGAGACTCGGACCCTGGATCAGAGAACAAAGGATCATTGCATTTTTGTTTGTGTTGCTCGCATTCTTATGGTTCAGTCGCGCCGATATTGATGTGGGTTTCTTTACCATCCGGGGGTGGTCAGGACTTTTTGAACATCCAAAATATCTAAATGACGGTACGGTGGCCATTACCATTTCCATACTCTTGTTTTTGATACCTTCCAAGAGAGGGCGCAGTAAATTCCTAATGGATTGGAAAACGGCCGAAAACATACCCTGGGAGATCATTTTGCTTTTTGGAGGTGGCTTTGCATTGGCCAGTGGCTTTAAAGAATCAGGTCTTTCACAATGGTTTGGAGAACAGCTTATATGGCTGAAAGACATCCATCCGCTGGTCATCGTTCTTTCCGTATCCCTGCTGATTACCTTTCTGACCGAATTGACCTCAAATGTAGCAACGGTAGAGACCTTTTTACCTGTTCTCGCGGGTCTGGCCATGAGTATTGAACTCAATCCTTTACTGTTTATGCTTCCTGCGACCATATCGGCCTCCCTGGCATTTATGCTGCCTTCTGCAACCGCGCCCAATGCCATTATATTTGGGACAAAACGAATGAAAGTACTCGACATGTCTAAAACGGGTCTGGCCCTGAATTTTATAGGAATAGCCATCGTTACCCTGGCCACCTATTACCTCGCCACCATTATTTTTAACATCAACCTGAACGATTTTCCAACATGGGCCACAGATTGATATGCCCAGTCAAAGATCTGTTAGCTAAACTATAGACAGGCTAAAATCGTGAACAAAGAATGCAATCGGAATTGTAGAGTTCAGGAAGAAGAAATATACAGCATGAAAAAGGGATTAATTCTATAAGGATCTGAACTAAAAAAGACTTATTTTTAAATCAAGCATTTGCCAAATAAAAGCAGGGGAGAAATTGAAAAAATTAGCAAAAATTAACGGCACATGGAAACAAGCAAGATCATAGACGTATACGGACAGGCCATAAAGGACCATTACCAGGGAAAAGATACAAAACTGCTGACCTTCTCTTCCATTGCAGGAGCGGATG
>JAHEHF010000087.1 GCA_024644745.1 Flavobacteriaceae bacterium | reverse complement strand
AGGGGGAAATTACCAAAAACTTTTCAGTCAAGAACAGACAAATTCTGGAAGAAAAAGCCTCCCCTGCAAAGGATGAAACCAGTTCCGAAAATAAGGATATTGAGACGTAATAATTCAATTAATTCCGCTTAAATATTACAAGCCTTATTTTTTCAACTAATAAATGGATATTTTCCGTAATTAATTCACAACCAACAATGGCAAGGATGTTTGAATGATGTGATGTTTGGTTGTGGTAACCTCCATAAAAACCGGTACCCCTCGCTAAAGATTTTCCTCTTGTTTTTGATAACCTCTGATGCCATCTGAAGATCGTCTTCGGCATTTGCCAACCAGGAATTCATGATGGCAACAATGAATATAAAGATACCCACCACAATAATTTTTTAAATCAAAGCCCTCATCTTTCTTCTCCTTGTATAGATAATTCTTTAAATTTATTGATTCTAGATTTATTCCATAAAAATTGATCTTATTGCTGGTTTTCGATGACATTGTTCCATATATGGATAGCATAAAGCAGCGGTACATGATCTCTAAACGGAGCCGGAACAAATCCCTTAAACATATTCTTCTTTAGTTGATCGGTAACTTCTAAACCATCTGGATCATCACGCGGATAATCGACCGGCCTCTCATTTTCAATTATATTTTCTCGGATTATACCGTGACTATCTATAAACTTTAGCTCACCAACATGAACGTATTTGCCTGACGGTGGCACCCAAGGCACGATGTCGTCATTGTTGACAAAACGGTAGATTTTTACTTGAAAATGTTCCTTAAAAACCTCGTTGCCCACTCTAGGGGAACCGAACGTATAGACTCCTTGGACACTGTTAAACTGGCTAGCGAAAAGCGTTGCAAGTGCCCCTCCCAAGCTGTGACCGGTAAGCCAAATTTTACAACCTTTATTATGGAGTCCTCTGATATAGGGTAAAAGATCTGGCCAGACCTCATTCAAAGCTTGTTTAAATCCTCGGTGCACTTTTCCTCCTTGCTGCCAATCCGTTAGCCAAATATCTACATTTGTATTTATTTCTGCGAACACCTCTTTCAGGTCAAACGTTTCTCTTTGTTTCCAGATTTCACTTCCTCTGAATGCAACAATTGCAAATTCATCGTTATTGGCTACATAGCACTGAGTACTATGATTTTCGAAATATTTTACTTCCTGCAACCCGGCCTTTTGAAATCGGGATCTGACAAAATCTATACTTGCATACACCAGGGTGGAAACCTCTGCCAACCACCAGGCATTGGTTAAGTTAAACGAGGTTGCATTGAACTGAAAACCATATTTGTTAACATCCCGGAAATAATTGTAGTTTTTGTAGGGAGGAGCAAGATTTTCAAAGGTAATCTTAGGTATTTCCTTTTTATCTGAAATCGATGCCAGCTGTGATTGGTTCTGGGCCGAATTGCAGCCAATAGAACCGAACAAGATTCCTGCAATAAGGATATTTTTGATCAATTGATGATTGACTTTATTCATAGTAGAAACAAAATACTATATAAGAGTTGACGCCCATTGACGGTGTTACGGACCGCTTCAAAAAACTTACATGCGTCTTTGATCAGTGTTCTTTAATCGGCCCGCGCTTTATCCCGCTTCGGTGGGCTCGTCCTTACAGCCTGATCTTTCCTTTTGAGATGACCTGTAGAAATTAGAGATTGTCCTCTATAAGAGTTCCAAACTGCTTTCGTAACTGGTAGATCGCATCCGTTGGCTCGGTAAACTCTATGGTGTCTTCCAGTGTTATTTGCTTGCTGAAATCAAGATCGTTCTCGTAAAATATATCTGCCAGCTGCCGTGATAATTCTTTATTTTGGAACACAATAGCCGATTCACTGTTGAGCGCCCTGCTGCGCGGGTCCATATTGTAAGACCCGACAATTGCGATACGGCGATCAAAAACAGCATATTTGGCATGTATGGTCCCTTCGGTTTGCTCGGTCGCATTTGTTCGATGTCCCTGCCACTCCCAGATTTGCGCACCGCCTTCATCACACGACTGGACTATAGTTTCATTATTTACGAGCAAAATATCATCATAGTAATCTCTTCCCACGATGGTAAGCATAGGCAGATCGTTGGTTTCAGGGCTGTTGGTCAATATGATTACCTTTACACATCTGCGCGCGGCATCTTTAACGGTCTCAACAAAAATTTTTGAAGCAACAAAATAGGCATTGCCGATTAAAATTTCCTTTTCCGCTCCTTTTATTGATTTTAGATAAGCCTGTTCTATATAGGTTTCACCAAACCGCGGCCTGTTTTGAAAAAAGCGACACTTTGCCCCCTCAAATTTCAGTTTCAGTCTTTTATCGGCCAATTTACGGACATTTTCGTTCAATCGTTCATCGGTGATAAGGTTTATATCCACCTTTCCGGTCTTACTCAAAACATTACGGGTTCCTTCCCAGTAAATGTTGGTGTTGAAAACACCGCGGCTTTCTTTGATTTTCAGAAAATACTCAAAATTACGATCGAATGTTGTCACCATGTCTTTGACAACATCGCCTTTGACAATCACATCCTGGTCGCGCCAGTATCGACTGGGGTTTTGTGGGTCGATACGAAAATATTCATTGGCAACATTCAACCCTCCGACAATCGCCACGCCGTGATCGGTTTCACCATCAATGATCCACATCTTTTCATGAAATCGCTTGTTAGGATCGGTGGTTTTATCTGCTGCGTTATGGGTTGTCATGGGCATCTCATTCAGCCACTGGAGATAAAAGGTTTCGTAACCTTCAACTTCAATACCGTGTTGCTTTAAATCAAAATACATCGACTGCGTTTGCACACCCAGGTTGGACATGGCATCGACAATGATCCGAACATCCAGCCCCTGAGCTTTTTTTTGCTTCAGTAATTCAGTGATATATAAACCTGATTCATCCCCTGTGAAAATCAGAGCCTGTATCCTAACAGAGGTGTCGGCGTTTTTGAGTGCCTGAATGCGGGCGGCGAATGAATCGTCACCATTTGGCAGTACTGCGATAGGGCATGATTCAGGTAAATGGATATCAAATAACCCACTGATAGCAATTTCCTCGTAGGGGCTACCGACAAATTCTTGTGCAGGTCCGAAGGCTGTGCCCAGAATAGCTGCTGAAGGGACATCGATTTGTGGAGCCGTTTGCCCTACCCCTTTTTTGTCCCCAGTTGACCGGATGGACGCGCACGAGCAAACTATAATGAAGGATAGCACAAAAATACATCGAAAGATTATTTTTTTCATTTCTATTCCTCGATAAACCCTGACATCGATTTATTGAAGGGAGTAATGAATCCTTCAATAAATCGAGACGAGATTAAGTTAAATGGAATTGCCTGAACGAATTTCCTTACCTGTAATCATCGAGCCGTTCCCAATTAAAAAAATCAATTTCTGCCAAAGACGCTGGACGCTCTGCGAAAACCAATACTACACGCAAACCATCGGTCGTATAATGATTGTCTTTTGATGACGTTTCTATATGGGTTGATTGGACAAGTCCTGAGCCTTTGGTATAGCCTATTTTTATCAGAGCCTGCGAGTACGCCAAGTCCTGAGTGAGTCCATCACGCGCTTCGTCAACGTAAGGATCCATCTGAAGCGTCACTTCTGCAGGCGCTGTGTCTGCAAATCGTCCCCCCAGTCGAGTGCTGGTTTGACCCAACCAGACCGGCATACTTTGGTACCGTATCGGTGTCTGCCATAGCCGAATAAAAAGCTCCTGGCCTTTCATGTATCCCAGGCTTACCTTCTTTCCTGAAATGTCCTGGACACGTCCAAAGGCATAGCGCGGGTTTAGAACTTGGTATCTGTAGCCCCTGCGCAAAACGGCGGTCGTCCAATTTTCAATCTCGCCGATAATCACAACATTGAAGGGTTCAGCTGAGGTCTTACCGTCATCAATTGATACGCAGCAAGGCAACTGCTCCAATACCTCGCGAAGAGCACCCTCACTTTCCACCATTTGCAACTTGACATCTGAAAACATTGTTTCCATACGGTCAATAATATCTTTTCCTTGAGGCAAATCCGGATTGGGGGCAAAAAAAGTAAAGTTCTGGCTGAAATTGTCGCCCAGCAGATCGATATCGATGACTTTCAGTCCCTTGAGCCAGTTCGTGAAAATGTACCCGGATGCACGCGATCCCGGTTCTATGAGATTTCGAATGGGAAAATTCAGGTTCAGTAAGTGCTCGTCAAGGGCCAAATTCGCCTGACTAGCAAAGGCTCTATGATAAGCAAAGGCAACCTCCAGCGGTGGGATGTATTCGTGATCGATGGCCGTCGGCAGCAAAATTATGGAACGATCGCTGTTGTTTTCAATCTCGATCCACACGGCCTGAATATTCTTGCGGGTAAGATCGATCCCGAAGATTTGCCTGGCTTCCTGGTCACCGACAACGGCAGCAGATGCCAAAACTCCATTGACTTCTTTTGTCAAAGCCCGTTCTTTTATCGGGGCCTCGTTAATCGTGTCCGGTTTCTTAAAAGTAGCGCAGGCATTCATGAACATCGCAATACAAATTATCGAACTGATGATAAGTAATTGACTTTTCATTTTGGAATATAATTTCTTCACGTCTTGAATTTCCTGTCGCGGTTAGTGTAAATTATGTTTTTCTGGTTAACCATAGAGACCCTATTTTTCTTTAGAACCACCAAAAAAACCCGATGGGGTTTCCCAATGAAGATGATTTATGTTTGAAAGAGTATAGGGCCTCGACTCGAAGAAAAGCACTGCTCGAAGTCCATCAGTGTAGAAGGGGTCTCCCACGAGATTCACCCCGGGCTCCTCCTTGTTAACAACTCCGGCACCCTTGACATAACCGACTTTAGCCACCGCCTGTGAATAACCAAGGTCTTCAACAAAGTAGCGTCTTGCCTCATCAACGTCCGGGTCGATGACATGAGTCGAGATGGTCGGCGACTTTAAGGTAAACTTTACACCGATGTCCCGGCTGATCTGTCCGACAAACACCTTCTTGCCGCGAAATCGAAGAGGACTCAACCAAAATCGCATGTGATTACGCTCATTGATGGTGCTTCGCGCTTTCTGCCAGCCGACATCCTGCGGTCTTCCAAACACATAAAGCGGGCTGATGGGTGAGTAACGGTAACGCTCACCCTGCAAATATGATCTGATTGTACGCATGATGGCCCGGTACCAAATAGTCTCCGTGGCGTGCCAATTACGTCGAACAAGTGCTGGTATGATATCGTTACCTTCCCCGATGAGGACCAGATTGAGCGGATCACCGTATTCGTCACCATCAGCATTGGTGGTAAAGTTGGGAAGCTCTGCAAGCTTCTGACGAAGTTCTTCTTCGTCTTCAATGTTGATGATATCTTCTGCTTTAAATAGGGTTTCGAAATCCACCAGCTTGAAGTCGGCCTTGAATTCAGGGTCGGCGGTGATGAACGAAAAGCTCTTGACTGCTTCACGAGAAATGAGATCGATGTCAATGGCCTTGAAGCCTTCATCCAGGTTGACAAGCACAAAGCCGGCTTGTGTTGATCCCGGCCGAATGGGATTTTTAAATTCCAGTTTCTGGAAATTCTCTTCGTCCATATTAAAAGCGAAGGCGGCCTCTGACGGGAAAAAATAGTTAGGATCAAGTCCCGAAGGCAATAACCAGTATGTGTCATCGCTGTCGTTTTTGACTTCCACCCAAACCGGTTGAATATATTTCGACGCCAACTTGACACCGTAGATTGCCTGGGTTTCGGAAATAGTAGGCACAGCAACTGTGATCGTCAACTCCCCGATGGCACTGCTTTCTGTCCGGTTTTTGTAAGCCAACGGATCAACCGGTGTGGATTTGGTTGTCGCACATCCCTGCAACAAAAAAACAAGCACTGACAAAGAAAAAAAATAGAAATTATAAAGTTTTTTTGACTTCGACGGCTCCATCATAGATCTCCTAAATTTTGAAGATATGACTTTTATTGCGCAGATAGATACAATTCCATACGGGCATACTCTTCTTGTGTTGAGGAAATGATTTTAACGGGTTTTAATAAAATACGTTCTGCAGCGACATTGCCTTTTTCTAAAAGATAGTCATTCACTGAGTTTGCCCGCTTCTCGGCAAGCTTTTGTAATTTAATTTCATCGGCTGACTCTTCTTTTTTTTCTGGTTTTTCTGACATATGAACCCGGTCCTTTTCGCTGTCAGCAGTTCCCTCAATACCCAGGATTAAAGCAGATCTCCCATTTAAGAATTTCGCCAGCGTGTCCAACTTTTTCTTCGCACGCTCACTAAGGTCTGTTTTGCCAAATTCAAACTCGACATAACCCAGTTCTTCCCCCTTGAAGCCATCGATTGCAGGGATGGTTGAAAACGGCGAGTTGATGACATTGTCCATCGATCCCCTGAGGCCGCTTATTATGGCCTGACCGAAATCAAATTGAGGGTTTTCGACATTTCCTTCGACAGGCATCTGGAGGCTGATGCGACCATCTGCATCTTTCAGCAGGGCAACACCCAGCACCACCGGCAGATCAATGGCGTCAGGGCTGTCCACCCCGTCACCTAGCGTCAGTTGATCAATAATAATTCGATTAGCACCAATAACCGAATTGTCATCAACCTGATACTCCAGATCCAGATGAAGCGTTCCTTCTTCAATTTTGTATCCTATATACTTGCCCGAGTAAGGTGAAACAGGCTTGAGATCAAAATCCTTTAACGAAAAATCCACATGCGTATACTGCATTGCATTCAATGGGTTCATTTGCCCTTTACTTTCAATAATAGCTGACTTGTCGATGGTGCCGTCTATTTTAAAATCAGCCCGGGCCGAAGGGTCTGAAGATAATCCATTCATCATACCTTTACTGATTTCCAGATGGGTCGCATACGATGGCTTTATTGATTGATCAATAAAATCAACAATGAAATTATCAAGGTTAATCAGTTCAATACTCATCGGCATTGGTCCTTCAATTTGGAGAATCAGGAAATTGACCAATTGATCTATCAGATTCTCCTTGTCTTTTTCACCCTTTTCAAAGGGAGTAAATATCTGCACAACATTGATTGTGCCGTTTTGGTCAATAGTGATATTGGCGTAGGTATCATCGATCAAAACGTCAGCGACCTGGAATTTGTTGGGATGAAGATCTAAGACAATCCCGCTGACTTTGATTTGTTTCTGCCGGATAAAATCTTCAGTTTGTATCCGGTCTCTGACCTCAGTATTATCAAGTCTCAATTCCCCCTCATATTTGATTCGCGGTTGTTCGTTGTTGCCCCCATATATTATGCGCCCTTTGGAAGACGTAGTGCCCGAAGCAATTTGGGCATTTAAGGCCGTATCGACATATGGCTGGAAAGCGTTTAAAGCAATTTGATCAATAAACACTTCAAGATCAGCTGAGAGAGGATCAATTCCTGCAGTTCCATTCAGTTTGACTGTTCCCGCCTGGTTCAGCTGAAACAAGATGCTAATTTGGGCCTTGGATTTTTTTTTGTTTTCAAGATTTTCAACTCTAACCGTTAAGTCATCAAAGGTAATGGTTGCCGGATCAGAAATTGTTCGATCTTCAATGGCAGCATTCCAGTTGTGCACCTCAATTTTTTTGATGACCGCATGCCATGGGCTGCCTGCAGCCGTTTCAGGTTCAGTTGAATCAGATTTCTCCGTCCCTGTCAGTTTCTGTAAATCCTGTATAAGCAGGCTCTCGAGACTAAAGGTTCCGTCAGGCGCTAGCCAGGACTCTATCATGGCATCAGTGGTTTTGACCATTTCGATGACGATTTCCCGTTCAACAAGATCAGCGTTGATTCCCTGCACCGAAAAAGACTGCATGGAAATTATCTCATCCTCTTTGCCGTTTTCTGTCAGCAGGAAATCTTTTACCTCAACAACACCTTGCTGCAGTTTGGCTTGCAGCGTACCTTCATTGAATTCCAACAGATAATTTCCTGATATATCTGTTGTGCCCTGCTTGATTTCAAAAGATACCTGGTCTTTAATATGTTTCCATAGTTTGTTCAGGTCTGTACCGTTAGTTGAAAAGCTTCCCTGGATCCGAACAGGATTTACAGAAAGCTTCCCATTGATCTGATAATTCCCACCATATTCACCTATACCGATAAACATGAAAGCGCCCTCACGTTCGGCCAAAGTACTCAGATTTGTAAGAGAGAAGGTAATGGGGGAAAAGGTCTCTTTGATAGGGTCTGCTGCAAAGTAATCCTCTACGGTAAATCTTCCTTCGATAACCTGTAGTTTTGTAATAAAGGCACGGGGTAGTTTATCTTCTCCCTCGGGCGCAGGGTCCGCCTTACTGAATCTGGTTATTATGTCTGAAATATTGAACTTTTTGTCTGGCAGGACCTGTAACACCATAAAAGGCGCCAACAAACGAATTTCTTTGAACGTTACAGCCCACCTCACAATGGAAGAGAGCTGGGCATTGACATAAAGTTCCCCAAATCCGGCAAAAGGCTCTCCGTCAATTTCGTAGACCATGAGATTGATTGTGGTGGCGGATAGGGAGAGGGGGTTGAGTTTGATTTTTTCTATAGTGACTTTGCGGCCAATTTGACTGGAAAGTTCATTCTCCAACCTGGGTTTAATCAATGGGGGAATGATCCAAAAACCAGCAATTATATAAAGCAAAAAAAGACAGACTACTACAAGGCTTGATTTCTTGATCAACCGGATGGCTGATTTTTTCTTTTCGGAATTCTGTGCCATACTGTCGGACTATTTTTTTATTTACTCGCATAACTGAAAAGGTTCAGAGTTATGACAAGCTTTTGAAATTTTCCGATTTAGTATCAAAAGCACCCACTGCTAAATATATGTAATTTTATATGTAACTTTATCTTAAACACTCTGGATTTGTTTATGCAATAACTTTTATATCTCGTAATGATCCAAGATAATTCATGGGAAGATTTCCGGATGACTTTTCGTATTTCTTGCTAATTCGAAAGATTAATCTATATACTTATGGGAAATTTGATCGAAAACAACTATCTTGGTACGAAATGATCATTATACAAGAAGGAAAGTTGGAATCTGCTTTGTGAGCCTTTCCTGCACCTTTTGTCACTTGATTTTTTTATTTTACGTTAATTAATTATTAAATATTCTATCTATAGCAGTAACGGAAAGCCACAGTTCTAAGATAACTAGGCTGTAAGTTACATCCAAGCCGAGTTGTCCAATTACGGGTGGCTCGTATTGTAAGCATTTCCAGAGCGGAACAAAGTTATTAGTTAAGTTAAAGAGGGAAAGGATGAAATTAAAGCAAGGAGTATGCATTAAAAGTGTTTACATTCAAGAAATTATTAATAGAGCTCTCTGGCTTTGCATAGTTGTTTGTATTTGCTTTGGTCCGAGTGAATACGCTCACGCTGCAGATTCAGCCTGGGATAAATTTGTACCACCACCCGATGATAAGTTTGACTGGCTTCAGCTGAATAGCGGTGAGTGGCTCAAAGGTGAATTTAAAGTTCTTTATGATTTTGAAGTTGAGTTCGATAGTGATGAGATGGATCTTCAGACCTTCGACCTGGAAGATGTTAAACAAATAAGGACACATAAACCTAAAAGCATTCAAATAGAAGATCCTGAGTTAAGTGATAAGCCAATTATTGTTACAGGTGTTCTTACTATGATAGGCGATAAAATCATCATGACCCAGGGTGATGAAACCAGGGAGTTTAAACGCAACCAGCTAATATCGATTGCACAGACAGATAAAAAAGAAATTGACCTTTGGGCAGCCACCATTTCCTTGGGCGCGAATATCAGGGGAGGCAACACCGAGACAACCGATTTGAATCTGCAAGCAAATGCGAGGCGTCGTACAGCATCATCTCGTCTGGTACTAGATTATTTTGGTAATTACAGTAAATCAGAGGGAATCGAAACTTCAAATAACCACCGGCTATCAGGTTACCGAGATTTTTTTATATCGAAAAAGTTTTTCTGGCGCCAACTGTTAGGTGAATATTATCGTGATAAATTCAAAAATATCGACCACCAATTATCACTATCGACCTCATTAGGTTATCACATCATCAATACACCTAAAACAGAATGGGATATATCTGCGGGACTTGGTGGCAGATATACAAAATTTGTTTCAGTAGAACCTGGGCAAAGTAGTAATAATA
>JAHEHF010000086.1 GCA_024644745.1 Flavobacteriaceae bacterium | reverse complement strand
GACCGGTCATTGTCATTTACTTGAGCCTGAACCCCTATTGTGGGTCCCGCCAAACACAAAACAAATGCAATGTCTGAATGTTTGGTAGCTACAATTTGAGCGACCCATCCACCCTGACTATGACCTGAAACTCCAATTTTATCGGAATCGATAAAGGGCAGTGTCCTTAAATACTGTACACCGGCATAAGCATCCCTGGCCCTGCCATATAAATCATTTTTACGCCAGCTGCCGCTGCTTTTTCCCAATCCTCTTTTATTGCAATACAGCACGGCATAACCCAGTTCCAATAATACATCTTCTATATAAAACTTGTGAGGACCCCAGGCTTCATTTTCATAGCCGTCAAAAGCATGAGGTCCTGAGCCTTGTTGAAAAACTACGGCCGGCGTATTATTTTTCTTATTTGGCCGTACCAGGATCCCTTCTATAGTCTCTTCTCCACCTGGAAACATTACTTTGGTGGCAATTCTTTCCTGAGACTGGGCGTAAAAAACACCTGACAAAAGTAAAATCAATAGCAATGTCACATTGAATTCGGTCTTTTTTGCTTTTAGACCTGGTCTTCCCTGATGAAAATTTTTATAACTGAACTTCTTCCAAAGATACTCGACAGGTCCCTGCGCAAACTTTCTTAACCACAGCCTGCTGATCAATGACTGAAGGCCGAACAAGATCACTGCAAGCACATAGGTTTCACCGGCTGATATTTTACCGTAAAGGTGCAATCCTGGAATACAATGGAAGAAAATCAACAAGTAAAATACAGACTGCATCAAATAATTCGTCAGTGCGGTTTTACCAACCGGATTTAAAAAACCAATTACTTTCCTGACTCTTTTCGATCGATACAACCTTAAAAAGATTGAAATGTAGCTCATGCTTTGCAACAATATACCGGCTACAATAGCGAATGGGATCCAAAGCTGGGGTATATCCAGTTCCATGGCTCCGGTAAATATCAAATGTAAGATATAACTGGAGGCAAGCCCCACTGTAAGCCCAAGTCCGATCAACCAATTCGTAAGCCTCTTCAAGTTCTCGGGAAGTTTGAAAAAACCGACCCTGCCTAAAAGCATGCCTATCATCATGTTTCCAAAAGTAAAGGCTAAAGTTAAAGGCATGTCATTTAAAAAATTGATCCATGGAGATGTGATCCAGTTGATTTCCAGATAGCGCAGAAAAGACTGAGTGAGAGGCTGCTCTGCTGCTAAAGCAAAATCATAACTGTATACTGACCAGCCCAGGGCAGAATTTCCAATGAATATGGTTGCGGTTATCAAAACATTGAACACAAGGGCCAGAATGAATAAGGCTTTATTGGATAATTTTCTGATCAACAAAAGAAAAATGCCACCAAAGGCATAGGACATAATAATATCTCCGTTCCATAAAAGAAAACAATGTATGAGTCCTATGAGAAAAAGAAGGAGCATTCTCTTCACAAAATAGGATTGAAACCTGATCTTCTTCTCTGCTGCTCTGGTCATCTGGATGTAAAATCCGAATCCAAAAAGCATAGAGAAAATGCTGATAAACTTTTTATCGATCAGTAAATGATGTAAAAAGGTAAGGAACGGATCAATGGCTGTTTGAATTTCTTCAGATGTACCAAAAGGAATATTGGCAAGTAATACGCCAAAAAGTGCAAATCCGCGAAGCGCATCAACTACTTCAATTCTGTTTTGGTTTGTGGTTGGCTTAAATTCCATGATATTTAATTTTAATGATTTATGATACTGTTTATACCATAGACTCAAAATTATTTTAACATATCACTTTTAGGCCCTCTTGCTTGTAGTGGAATCTGATTTCAGGACAAGGACATAACCTTGATTGAGGTCATCGATCGATCATTCTTTCCTGTAATAACCTGGAGTTTTACCCGTTTTTTTCTTAAATGCAGTATACATGGCAGATCTTGATTTAAATCCCGAATCCGTGCCTATTCCTTCAATGGAAAAATGATTCTTTTTCGGGTCCTTCAACATGGTAAGGGCATAATCGACCCTGTAATTATTGACCCATTCCGTAAAATTTAATTTCAAATTACGATTGATGCAGGCTGATATCAAACGCGCAGAAATCTGTAAGGATCTCGCGAGATCATGAATCGTCAGATCATGGTTCAAATAATATTTCTTTGATTCCATTTCCCTGCACAGCTGTGCGGTCAGTTCCTGATCTTCATTTATTTGTTCCTGGTCATCATTCTTTTCATCAAGTTTATCGTCAATGCTCTTTTGAGGCAGGCCCTCAAATAAATTTTTATGCTGAAAGGCCCTGAAACTCATAAAATAGATAAAGACAATGATAAAAGCCCAGGTCAATAAAACAAAATTAGACATCCCTGTTCCGCCAAAGGCGATTCGGACAAGTTCAAGTCCCCACATGATGACAATGGGTACAATGCTCAAAATAAGCTGCCACAACCATTTAATCTCAAGCATACCAAGGTCAGAATACTCATTTTTGATCTGATCCTTATATTGTAAAACCTGCAGCGCAGCAATAATCAGACTGATCAGGGTAAGAAAAAATGCATAATACTGATTGGCTAAAAACACATTTGAAATCGCACTCCAGGAGAAATATTCTCGAATTGTATTGCCGCTGGTCAAAAAAAGGACCAAATTGATCACTGTGATTCCCATCATCAAAAAGCCAAGGAAATAATTGAATTTCAAAAAATTCCTGAACCTTTGGGCTGCACCTAACTTTTCCAGCACATAGTGCAAAAATAATACTGGAAAGAATATTTTCACTTCCGGCAGGTCAAAATACTGGCCTATGCTGAATGTACCCAGGTAATCAAAAGGCAACCACATAGACAAGGCCTCAAAAACAAAACATAAAAGAAAAAGTCCCAATAATCTATTGGCCAGACTCCTGCGTCTTTTGGAAAAAATATAAAGTGTTGACAACAATAGCCCTTGAATAATCGCAGCCCATACAATTGTATTGATAACCGTTTCCATAAGAATGTTTAATGAAGACCTGTCAGTTTTTCAAAACAGATCAGCCTATCTGATAATATAAGTGTTGGCACTCTCATAATTGCGTACCACAAAATTAAAGACCACCTGAATGATCTCTCCCATATTATTGCATTTCTTGAATTCCTTATCATGGGTATAATCTATAAGCTCCTTTTTGAGGTTCTCAACGTGTTCAGGGAGCGAAATATGATCATTTCTCATGCAATTCATTAACCTGCGGATTCTGTTTCCGGCACTGATCAAACGTTTCGCCAGGGCAGAACGTTCCTCTTCCTTGTATTGGTCAATAGAGGCTTTGTCGAGATTTTCATCCACCATTTTGACAAAAAGGTAATTATCTTTGAAGAATTGCGGCCGGTACACCTTGAGTTTTCCTTCAAAACTCTGCTGGTCAAAATCCATGGCCCTGATCCGGTATTGTACCTGGTCAAAATCATAAGTAGGAACAATAACGTAATTATAGGCACGCATGTCACCGAGCAACCTCAAGGTACAACGCTCATTGAATTTTACAAATTCTTTTGACAGTCGTTGTTTTTCCACCTTTGAAATATCATTCAAACTTTCATCCATAAACATATCACCCGGAATACCCAGCACGTGTTCTTCTATCAAGGTGTCCTTATAGATTAAAAAATTGATGTGATTAGGAGAGAGCAGGTGCTCAAACTCCAGTCCGTACACCCTTGAGGCGTCTGCCTTTTTAACATAGATATAGGTGTAATTGTCATTCAAAATGTTTCTGACCTTGACACGGAAAGGCTTGGAATTACCAAAGGTGCAGTAGTCAATTTCGTCGATGATCAGATTGTCAATGATTCGTTCACTACCATCCCCATGCAGGATATTGTACATCCGTTTTAAGCTCAGGTCAATCTCCTTTTGTTCAAATTCAGGATAATATACCCTGATCCACAAGGTATCTTTGTCATGTTTGTCATATACAGTGACAGAGCCCGAAAAACGGAGCAAATCATCATAAAAAATAGGAATCTTGATACTGCGGTTGTAAGTACTCAGATAGTCATACAACTCCTTGTTAATAGGAAAAGTTGGCTTTTTTTTTGAAATCAATCGTTCATCCATGAATCCATTTTTACGGGTCAATACATCTTTGACGAATTTAATAAACTTTCTGCCGCCAACCTAAAATAAAAACCAGGGTTTATTTTTTTTAGTAACAAATATGCCGGATAATCGTCATATTTGTATCTAATCAATTCAATAAACTTGGAAACGATCTTATCCTTAAAAAATCTTGATAAAAAATTTGGTAGAATTCACGCGGTAAACAACCTGTCTTTTGACATTCACAAAGGCAATGTTTATGGTATTCTTGGTCCTAACGGAAGTGGTAAATCCACGACCCTGGGAATCATTCTCAATGTGGTCAACAGGACTTCGGGAAGCTTCAGCTGGTTTGAAGGCAATATCTCTACCCACGAAGCCTTGAAAAAAGTAGGAGCCATTATTGAACGCCCCAATTTTTACCCCTACATGTCGGCAGTTGAAAATTTGAAACTGGTGTGTAAGATCAAGGAAATACCTTATGATAGAATAGACGACAAACTAAGGGAGGTGAATCTCTACGAAAGGCGTCACAGCAAGTTCAAAACTTATTCCCTGGGCATGAAACAACGGCTGGCCATTGCCTCTGCCTTATTAAATGATCCGGAAATACTGATCCTTGATGAGCCGACAAATGGCCTGGACCCCCAGGGCATTCACGAGATAAGAAGCATCATAAAAAATATTGCTGCCGGAGGAACCACGATTCTTCTGGCTTCTCATTTATTGGATGAAGTAGAAAAGGTCTGTACCCATGTGGTTGTGATCAGAAACGGCATCAAGCTTTATTCAGGACGCGTGGATGAAATGACTTCCACTCATGGGATCATTGAAATGTCCGCCGACATTTCAAAAGAAGGCCTAGATGAGGTACTTAAAGATTTCAAGGGTATTGAATCTGTGACAGAAGAAGAGGGAAAATTCTTTCTCAAATTAAATGAAGACCTCTCGGGGGCTGATCTGAATCAGTATTTGATGAAAAAAAACATTGTGCTCTCGCATTTGGTCAAAAGAAAGCCCACACTAGAACAACAATTCCTGACCCTTACCAATCATCAATAACCATTAACGCATCAAATCTTAGAACATGTTAAGATTACTCAGTATAGAATTACATAAACTAAAAAACAGCAGGGCCAGCAAAGTGCTCATCATTACTTATTTTGCCCTGCTCACCTCTATCGCTTTGATCGCAGCCATAAAATTTGACATAGGCCCGATTCAATTCCATCTCGCCG
Organism: Flavobacteriaceae bacterium; assembly: GCA_024644745.1. Lineage (GTDB taxonomy): Bacteria > Bacteroidota > Bacteroidia > Flavobacteriales > Flavobacteriaceae > Lutimonas. Next base: position 4,908 of record JAHEHF010000086.1, on the reverse strand, counting down.
AACAAGGGATCTTCAACTTCCCTTATATCTGGCATTTCAATACTTTTATCGCGGCTTTTTTCAAATTCTTTTTGCTTCTGGTCATTGTTTCAATGATGGCCAATGAATACAGCAACAAGACCCTGAAACAAAACTTGATTGACGGGCTCAGCAAAAAAGAGTTTATACTCAGCAAGTTCTATACGGTCATTGCCTTTGCGCTCATATCAACACTTTTTGTTTTTGTCGTATCGCTTATTCTCGGTCTGATCTATTCAGATTATAATGAAATCTCCATTATTTTTTCGGATCTGGAATTCCTGCTGGCTTTTTTTATAAAACTACTGGGCTTCTTCTCCTTCGGACTGTTCCTGGGAATGCTGATCAAACGTTCTGCATTTGCCGTAGGCGCCATGCTCATATGGTTCTTCGCAGAAACCATTGGCTACAACGTATTAAAATGGAATGTATTCAGAGGTACTGATATTGCAGATCAAATTTTTCAATTTGCGCCGCTGAAAGCCATGTGGAACCTCATCGACGAACCCTTCTCAAGGCTCAATGCAGTTAAATCACTGGCCTCACAGATCGGGGAAGATATTTCAACAGACTATGGGATCCATTTATATGAGATCCTCATCGTTTTAGGATGGACCTTCCTGTTCATTTATGCATCCTACTATTTATTAAAGATGAGGGACCTGTAAAATAGTGAATTGAATATGCTATTTTTGCATTATGCAATTTCAGTTAGAATCAGAATTCAAGCCCACCGGAGACCAGCCACAGGCAATTGACCAGTTGGTAAAAGGCCTCGTTGACAATGAAAAATACCAGGTGCTGCTGGGAGTTACGGGATCGGGCAAGACCTTTACCGCAGCGAATGTGATCCAGCGCGTACAAAAACCCACCCTGGTTCTCGCACATAATAAAACGCTGGCAGGACAGTTGTATTCTGAATTCAAACAGTTTTTCCCGAACAATGCTGTAGAGTATTTTGTCTCCTATTACGATTACTACCAACCTGAGGCTTTTATTCCTGCTACCGGTTTGTACATCGAAAAGGATTTGTCTATCAATGATGAAATTGAAAGAATGAGGCTGAGCACCACCTCCTCTCTGCTTTCGGGCAGAAGGGACGTATTGGTTGTGGCTTCGGTTTCATGTCTTTATGGTATCGGAAACCCGGTTGAATTCAAGAAGAATGTGATCAGTCTTGAAGTTGATCAGGCCATTTCCAGGACCCGCTTCCTGCACCAGCTGGTCACCAGTTTGTATTCACGTACAGAGGAAGAGGTAAAAAGTGGTACATTCAAGGTAAAAGGTGATACCATTACCATCTATCCGTCTTATGGTGAATATGGTTTCAGGATCCATTTTTTTGGCGATGAGATCGAAGAAATGGAAAGTTTTGATTTGACCAATAACCGAGTCATCGATAAATTTGAAAGCCTCAACATTTATCCCGCCAACTTATTCGTAACCTCCCCTGATGTCTTGCAAAACGCCATACATGAGATCCAGGATGACCTGATGAAACAGGTCGATTTCTTTAAAGAAACCGGAAGGCCCCTGGAAGCAAAAAGGTTAAAGGAAAGAACCGAGTTTGACCTGGAAATGATCAGGGAGCTGGGTTATTGCAGTGGTATAGAAAATTATTCAAGATATCTTGATGGAAGGAGTGCCGGTACAAGGCCCTTTTGCCTGTTGGATTACTTTCCCGATGATTACCTCATGCTCGTTGACGAGAGCCATGTGACCATACCTCAGGTTCATGCCATGTACGGAGGTGACAGGTCCCGAAAGGAAAACCTCGTGGAATACGGCTTCAGGCTTCCAGCGGCCATGGACAACAGGCCCCTGAAGTTTGAAGAATTCGAGGCCATACAAAACCAGGTGATCTATATCAGCGCCACCCCGGCAGATTACGAATTACAAAACAGTGAAGGTGTTTATGTGGAACAGGTGATCAGGCCCACCGGATTGCTGGACCCTGAAATTGAAGTGAGACCAAGTCATAATCAGATTGATGATTTAATCGAAGAAATTCAGAAACGGGTTGATCTTGACGAGAGAACACTTGTCACAACCCTTACCAAAAGAATGGCAGAGGAACTCACGAAATACTTATCCAGAATTCAAGTGAGGTGTCGCTACATCCATTCGGATGTCGATACCCTTGAGCGTATCGAGATCATGAATGACCTGAGAAAAGGACTCTTCGATGTGCTGATCGGCGTCAACCTGCTGAGAGAGGGGCTTGACCTGCCTGAGGTTTCTCTCGTCGCTATACTTGACGCAGACAAGGAAGGATTCTTAAGAAGCCACAGGTCACTCACACAGACCGTGGGACGGGCCGCCAGGAACGTTAACGGAAAGGCCATCATGTATGCCGACAGAATAACGAACAGCATGCAGCTTACCATAGATGAAACAATTCGCAGGCGTGAAAAACAGTTGGGATATAATGAGGAAAACAATATCAAACCCCAGCAAATCAAAAAAAATATCGATGACTCCTTAAGTAAAAAGCAGATCACAACTTACCAATACGATACCGCCAATTCAAAAGCAACCGAACATGAATTGCAGTACTTGTCAAGGAGTGAAATTGAAAAAAGGATTCGGGAGAAAAGAAAAAGCATGGAGACTGCAGCAAAAGCACTTGATTTTTTGATAGCGGCGCAGCTTCGGGATGAAATCAAAGATCTTCAAAAACATTTGGCTTGACAACAAGCCTGATCAGGATGAAGCACAAAAAAAAGCTGCCTAAAATGAGCAGCTCTCCTTTGATTTAAAATGCAAACTGTTTATGCAGCTGCTAATTTCCTTTTTTAAAATCAGCCAGAAATTTTTCCAGTCCAATATCGGTCAAAGGATGTTTTAACAATCCTGAAATCGCACTTAGAGGTCCTGTCATGACATCTGCACCGATCTTCGCACAGTCAATAATGTGCATGGTGTGGCGCACTGATGCCGCCAGTATTTCTGTTTCATATCCGTAATTGTCAAAGATCAACCTGATTTCAGAGATCAGGCCCAGACCATCAGTTGAAACATCATCCAGCCTTCCAATGAAAGGAGAAACATAGGTGGCGCCTGCCTTGGCTGCCAAAAGTGCCTGCCCCGCCGAAAAGACCAGGGTCACATTGGTCTTGATTCCTTTATCCGAAAAATATTTACAAGCCTTGATACCGTCAGCGATCATTGGCAATTTCACCACGATCTGCGGATTCAAAGCGGCCAGAGCCTCACCCTCTCTCACCATGCCTTCAAAATCAGTGGCAATGACCTCTGCACTGACATGACCTTCCACTACATCGCATATGGCCTTGTAATGATTAACAATGTTGTCAGCGCCTGTTATTCCTTCTTTTGCCATCAGGGATGGATTGGTTGTTACACCATCAAGAATTCCAAGGGCCTGTGCCTCTTTGATCTGATCTAAATTGGCTGTGTCAATAAAAAATTTCATCGTTTTATTTTTAATTTTTTTGCAAATATAAATGATTAAATGGTATGGATTCGATCTAAATTGATTCTGCTTAAAAAAGTTATGCAAAGATTGTTAATTAAATTTCAAGATCGGCAAAAACAATGATTTGAATCGCTCAATGATCGAACGATTTGCTTTAAAAATTAACATAATTCATGCGGGAATAAATTTTGAAAATTCGTAAATTCATGTACATTTTAAAACTAAGAATATGGCAACTATAAGACTTGGAGATGTGGCTCCCGATTTTACTGCAAAATCCACAGAAGGTGAAATTAATTTTCACGAATGGTTAGGCAACAGCTGGGGGGTTCTGTTCTCTCATCCGGCCGATTACACCCCTGTCTGCACGACTGAATTGGGTACGGTGGCCAAATATAAAGCGGCGTTCGACAAGCGAAATGTGAAAGTACTGGCATTGAGTGTAGATGGTCTCGAGTCTCACTATGACTGGATCAAAGATGTCAACGAAACCCAGCACACCATTGTGAATTTTCCGATCATAGCCGATGAAGACAGAAAAGTGTCCGAATTGTATGACATGATCCATCCCAATTCAAGTGAAAAATTCACGGTAAGGTCAGTTTTTGTGATCGGTGATGACAAAAAAGTAAAACTCATTATCACTTATCCTGCCTCAACCGGAAGAAATTTCGACGAATTACTTCGGGTCATTGACTCTTTGCAACTTACTGCCTATCACAAAGTAGCTACCCCTGCAAACTGGAAAAACGGGGATGACTGTGTGATTGTTCCATCCGTACCCAAAGAAAAAATTGCTGAATTATTTCCCAAAGGGTACAAAGAACTGAAACCTTATCTAAGGCTCACGCCTCAACCCAATTGAAATAAAACCAAGGGGCCTGCCAAAAGGCCCTTTTTTAATTTTATGGCCCCGGCATTCTATCCGGGGATGATACAGACAAGATGAATAATATTTTTATACCTTGCCGCCAAGATTGTTTGAAATTTGTATCAACCAGGCATTCTTCCCTTTAAAGAACTACTAAACCATTCTTCCGACATGTCAGAAAAAAATAAAAAATTGATCAGGGGATTTCAACACATTGTCCATAAACACGAATCTTTCTCAAAAGAAACCATGGTCAAAAAGTCTGAAGAATTTTACCAGTGGATGGATAAAAGACGTTCTATAAGAGAATTCAGCGATCAGGAGGTGCCCAGATCAGTCATTGAAAACATAATCAAATCAGCCTCAACGGCTCCATCTGGTGCCCATAAGCAACCCTGGACCTTTTGTGCGGTATCCAGTAAGGATTTGAAAAGTAAGATTCGAATCGCTGCGGAAGCAGAGGAAGAAGAAACCTATAAAAACAGGATGGGAGAGAGATGGAAGAACGATCTGGCCCCAATGGCCGTTGACCAGCACAAACCCTTCCTGGAAATTGCCCCCTGGCTGATCATCGTTTGCA
>JAHEHF010000085.1 GCA_024644745.1 Flavobacteriaceae bacterium | reverse complement strand
ATTTTAAACTTTTAAATATTATACCTATCTTTCATCATGTTTCATCATGGTCTGTATTTTGATTCATCAAATTGTTTTTGCCGAAAAATAAAGAGCCCGTTTCAATGGCCTAAGGCAACAAGGAGTTAGAAAGAACGCTATGATGATTTTAACTGATAAACACCACCTGACTGATATAAGCTGGGACAAAAAACAATCTTATGAAAAAATATTATTTTAAGTTATTTCTTTTCTTGTCATGTAGTTTTGCTTTCGCACAGGAAGCAAAAAAGGACTACGCCGAAGCTTTCAAACTTGTAGAGGTGTGGCTGGACGCCCAAAAGGATTTTGATCATTTACCGGGCTTATCTGCAATTGTAATTGAGGATCAGGAAGTACTTTGGTCCGGTGCGGTGGGTTTGGCTAATATCGAGAAGAATGTCAAAGCTGATGCATCAACAATTTGCAGTATTTGTTCCATATCTAAGTTATTTACTTCTGTAGCCATCATGAAACTATATGACGAAGGGAAACTCCGCTTGGACGATCGAGTCAGTGACCTGCTTCCGGCTTATAAACTGGAACAGAAATTTCCGGACAGCGGACCTATTACCATCAGAACCTTGATGACGCATTCTTCGGGCTTACCAAGAGAAGCTGCCTATCCTTACTGGACGGGACCTGATTTTCCATTTCCAACCAAAGCACAGATCGATTCAAAATTGAGTGAGCAGGAAACACTGTATCCGGCATCAACCTATTTTCAATACAGTAACCTTGGGCTTACCCTGTTAGGGGAAATCGTTGAAGAAATATCGGGAGTTCCTTTTGACGATTATGTGCATGAAAATATTCTGAAACCACTGGGTCTCACTGATACGCGAACGGAGCTTCCAGAGGGAATGTATGGAAGTGAGCTTGCCATTGGGTATAGTGCGGTCAAAAGAGATGGCAAGCGCGAAAAAGTAAATTTTTTTCAGGCCAACGGTATTACGCCGGCTGCGGGCTTTTCCTCAAATGTCACGGATCTGGGCAAATTTGCATCATGGCAATTTAGATTGAGAGACAGCACAATTACAGAAATTTTAAAACCATCCACTTTGAAATATATGCAAAATGTACACTGGACCAACCCTGACTGGAAGACTACATGGGGCTTGGGTTTTGTGGTTTTCAAAGGACCCAATGGAAATACCTGGGTAGGTCATGGGGGCAGTTGTCCCGGATATCGTTCATCGCTTCAAATTGATTTGAAGAACAAAAGAGCATTTTCCGTAATGATCAATGCCAGCGGCACCAATCCGGGAAAATATGTAAATGGAATCAATGCGATCATGAGCAAGGTCAAGCCTTCCAAAAAGGAGAAATCAACCGAAAAGCAAGTAGATCTCAATGACTTTGTTGGATACTACAGCCCGATGCCCTGGTGGAGTGAGGAGTATATTTCCACCTGGGATGGAAAATTGGTCAGCCTGAATTTACCATCTGACAAGCCTGGTAATTCAATGACTTTTTACAAGCATGTCGAAGGGGATGTTTTTCGCAGGGTCAGGGATGATGGTGAATTGGGAGAGACTATAGTCTTTGAGCGAGATGAAAATGGTAAAGTCACACGCTATCAGCAACACGGAAATTATTCAAGCAAAATTGAAAGATGATCAAGGCCGGACCTCATTTCCGAATTGAATTAAAATAAAATGTTGACGGTTGGTTGGTATATATCAAAAATAATAAAGACTTGTATGTTATATGTTCGAAGTACATTTCTAAACGAAAATTCTTAATTCATATGGCGTATAGGATATTTTTTGTCTTGGGCCTTGTATTTTTTTTGACAGGTCAGGTTATTTTGGCTCAGGGAAATGATTTCGTTTACAGTCAAAGGCCCATTGATTTTGCGCATTGGTTTCTATTGGTCGGGGTGGTCTTTATGATCCCGCAAACCGTGTCATTTCCTAAAAAAATGGTCAGCTTTATTGGAATTCCTCTGGTGCTTACCGGAATAGCCTGCATCATTGGCATGTGTGTCCTTGATTTTATCTGGTGGAGTTTTCCAAGCGAAGAAGCACGAATTGAATTTACGAGGCATGTATCGAAAGTTCCTTCAATATGGACCCCGTTTATTACTACAGGTTCAAGCTCAAAGGTATTCAACCTCGGCTTATTCCTCCTGAGTTTAAATTACTTTAAACAAGAAAAAACAGGGGTTGTCATTATTTTTCTTGCGACCCTTATATTAATGAATATCATTCCCTTACCTTATAGATTGATTTTTGGATATTCACTGACTTTAATCGGATTCAGCATCATTTTTATAAAAACAGCTAACAAAAAAGCGGATCAAAATCAAGAATAATTGATTTCTATCTCTGATATGTTTATTAACTTAGATGCTAGAACAATCAACAAACATAAATGAGACCTTTGGCCTTCATAATGATGACCTCTTATGATCACCTTCTTTAAAAAACTCAGGCAAAGTCTGCTTCATGATAATAAGATCAGTAAATACCTGCTTTATGCCTTTGGTGAAATTATCCTTGTTGTGATTGGCATACTCATTGCGCTTTCCATTAATAACTGGAACAACAACCAATACAATGAAAAGCAGGTCTTTAATTATTTGAATAATTTAAGTGAAGCGCTTAATAAGGATATTATTTCTTTGGAAAGAAACCTTTCTTTCAATAAAACAAGATTAAAAGGCATCTTTTATATACTTGAGCAAGCAGGTTTGGACACCCGCACCTTCACAGAAATGGAATGGCTTGATATTTCTGAAAATGGTCAAGCAAATACTTTGTGGAAGGGTCCAATTCCGGATTCGTTGAACCAAAATTTTATGAAATTGGCTTTTTCCTTGCTTGGCCGAGGTTTCGGAGGTGTCTCTTTTAACAAATCAGTCATTAATGAACTCTATTCAACGGGCTCCTTTTCTAACATTGAGAACACGGAACTAAAAACTGGCATTTCTGATTATTATAGCTTTATGGAACAACGACTTGATGGATTTGCTATTGAAGAACATGAAGAGTGGGCCAATGAAACCACCAGATTTTTGCGTGACAAGTACGGTATATTCACTTTGGATATTTCCGACTTGGAGGATCCTATCACAATTTTAAAAGGAAAAAAGGACGTTGAACATCAGTTACGGTATCTTGCACTTGAAGTAAATTACCATTGTATTTGGGTGTTAGAGGCAAAAAACAAGGCTTTGAATTTGGTAAGTCTTATTGATGAGAACGCTCAATCTGAATGATCAAAAGAAGTCCTTATCAAAAGTTTAATATAAAAATCATTAAAGTACCTTATGATGAAAAACAAAACCCACCTGCTGTATTATTTTATGATGCTCGTTTCAGTTCTTTCCTGCAAGGATCACCAGCCAGACACTACACATAAGACAAGGATAGCCTTTGGGTCCTGTGGGTCGGAAAATCATGAGCTCCCTATTTTTAACAAAGTTGTCGAACACCAACCCGACTTTTTCATTTTCCTAGGTGACAATATCTACGGAGACACAAAAATCATGGATACCCTGAGGGCCAAGTACCAGCGATTGGGAAATAAACCCAGCTATCAAAATTTAAAAAGCAATACGCAGATCCTGGCAACCTGGGATGACCACGATTATGGCTGGAATGATGCCGGAAAAGAATACGAATTCAAAGAAGAGTCAAAGGAGATATTCATGGATTTCTTTGAAGAACCTGAAGCTTCTTTAAGAAAAACCCACCCGGGTATTTATCATTCCTACACACATGAATATGGAACCCGGACCCTTCAAATCATTCTGCTGGACGTCAGAACCTTCAGAGACAGGCTGCAACCCTATCAAAATGAATTCGAGAAAGACGGCAGGTTTCATTTTTACAGGCAGGAATATGCGCCATATACTGAAGCGGATTCCACTTTGCTCGGTGAAGAGCAGTGGAAATGGTTAAAAAAGCAATTGCTGGAACCGGCAGACTTGAGGTTAATTGGTTCAGGAACCCAATTCGGGATCGAATGGAACGGCTATGAGGCATGGGCAAACTTTCCCCATGAGCAGCAACGAATGCTCAGCCTTATTGAACAAACCAAAGCAGATGGCGTTATCTTTTTAACAGGCGACGTGCATTATTCTGAAATTTCCAAACTGGATACCAATTTTTATCCAATTTATGACTTTACCTCCAGCGGACTGTCTTCCACCTGGCATTTTGCCACCCCGAACAAAAACCGGATAGAAGGCCCGATCATGGATAACCATTTTGGATTGCTCACTATAGACTGGCACAAGGAAGATCCAAAAATAATAATGGAAACCTGGGACATCCAAGACAACCAAAGATTTGAGTTCACGGTGAACTTGAGCGACATAAGTTTTAAAAATTAATTGGCCTGGTTTTCAGCTCAAACAGATTTGATATTCATAAACGCATCCATGCACAAATCATAAAATTATGAAAGTAAACATGAAACAATTGAATCGATTTTTTAATTACAAGCTCATTATGCTTTTAATCATTCTAAGTGGTTGTCAAAGTGAGCCTCTAACAAGTGTAAACTCGTTTGATGGCCTTAGCATTGACTTTGATAATGAGGGTAAAGGTGAACCCGCTATTATCCTGGTACACGGTTGGTCAAATACAAGAACTATCTGGGATGCTCAGATAGCATACTTTTCAGAGAAGTACCAGGTAATTGCTCCTGATCTTCCAGGATTTGGTAAATCCGGAAATAATCGCAGTGAATGGACAATGGCATCTTATGGAGAGGACATATCCACCATAATCAAGCAGCTCAATCTTAAAAAAGTAGTGCTTGTGGGATTTTCGTTAGGAGCTTCAGTTGTGATAGAAGCAGCCAATAAGGTTCCGGATCAGGTTATCGGTGTCGTTTTGGTTGATGATTTGAAAGAGGTAGAAATGCAGATTCCTCCTCAAATGGGGCATTATCTGGATAGTTTGTATATGGATTTTGTTACGAACCCAACGAAGGAGAAACTGATGGCAGGAGGGTTCTTCAAAAATAATTCTGACTCAGCTTATAACCGAATTGTTGAAATCTTAGATGGAGCTTCACATATTGGTTGGAGAGAATCTATAGCAGGGTACATCAATTGGCAAAACGACCATTGCCTTGATGCAATTAAAGAAGTAAAGGCACCTATTGTTGCAATTAATTCTGATCTGCAGCCGACAAATGTAGAAGCCTTTCAAAAGTATGTCCCTGATTTTAAGGTTAATATTGTCAAAAATGTAGGGCATTTAATAATGTGGGATAACGAAGAGGAGTTTAACAGGTTGTTGGAAGAGAGCATACGGGAGTTTACTAAGAAGTGATCAGAAATCATCCTATAAATTCGGTTATGCTGACCGGTCTCACTTGGTAGAAATTATAATCCGCGATCACATTCTATTTCTCTGTCCCAGCTTATAAAACATTAAACAAATTCAAGATGAAAAACCCTATTCTTAAAAGTGCAATTTTATTCTTTTTTGTTTTTACTGTTTTCGGTTGTAGGCAGAAACAAAAAATGCCTTCAGATCTTCCTCCGAATAGTGTGATTCCCACAGACAATTTAATTGCGTATCAGCAAATGGAACTTATCGGATTTATTCATTTTACCATGAATACGTTTACAAATAAGGAATGGGGCTTTGGAGATGAAAACCCGGAACTGTTTGATCCGACTGAGTTGAATGTCGAACAATGGGTGCTGACAGCCAAGGCTGCCGGCATCAAACAATTGATACTGACCGCAAAACACCACGACGGTTTTTGCCTTTGGCCCAGCAAATTTACAGAACACAGTATCAAAAACAGTCCCTACAAAGAAGGCCAAGGAGATCTTGTTGCAGAGTTCACGGAGGCATGCAGAAAACACGGTTTGAAAGCAGGGATCTATCTGTCTCCCTGGGACAGAAACCACCAAGATTACGGAAAGCCGGAATATGTTTCTTATTATAAAAACCAGCTCAACGAACTGCTAACCCAATACGGCGAAATAAATGAGATCTGGTTTGACGGGGCAAATGGGGGAGACGGTTATTATGGCGGTGCGAATGAGACGCGAAGGATTGATTCAAAAACCTATTATGGCTGGGAGGATATCTTTTTTTTGGTCAAAGGATTGCAACCGAATATAAAGATATTTTCGGATGCTGGTCCGGATGTGCATTGGATCGGTAATGAAAAAGGTATTGCCGGCTTTACTTTTTGGTCAACCATTAATACGGACAGTCTTGTCATAGGCGGATCAGACACAGGCTATCTCAATACCGGAGACCCTCAAGGGAAAAACTGGATCGTAGGCCAATGCGATGTTTCGATCAGACCGGGATGGTTTTATCATAAAGACCAGGACAGCCTGGTCAAATCGGCAGATGAAATAACAGATATATATTACAAGTCTGTGGGCCGGAATGCTATCCTCCTGCTGAACCTTCCTCCTGATCAAAGAGGACTGATTCATGAAAAGGACGTGCAGGTACTAAAGGATTTTAAAAAAATAATTGATGAAACTTTTTCTGTTGATCTGGCAAAAGGGCAAACTGCCCTGGCAAACAATTACAGAATGGATCATAAAAAGTTCGCACCGGAAAATGCTGTGGATGGCAATAGTGAAACCTTCTGGGCAACTGATGATTCTGTTTTCCCGGCAGAGCTTACAATACAATTAAAAGATGAAACAGTCTTTGACCGGATACTCATTCAGGAACCTGTGAAATTTGGTCAGAGAATCAGTGAGTTTGAAGTGGAGGTCATGGGTAAAAAGGGTTGGAAATCTGTTTTTAAGGGAACCACTGTGGGGTATAAAAGATTGCTCAGAATTGCTCCTGTCATTGGCACCCAAGTCAGATTGAAAATTAATCAGGCGAACAATGCAACCGCTATTTCCAACTTTGGACTGTTCAAGGCTTCAGAAAAGGAGAATTTCGTTTTCTACGAATGAACCTGTGTGCCATTTATGATTGTAAATTCGAAACAGGACTTTTCTTCTTGTTCCTTTTGAAAATTTATTGCCGTAGTTCGGACAGTAATTGGGTGCGTTCATCCAAAGTTGATTGATTTTAAAACCGTTCTGATGTTAATTTATAATTGCCTAATAAAAAATAAAATCATTTAAATTATCAATTATGAAAATACCAATCAAATTTTTTGCACTGCTATGCGCTGTGATGTTTTTAGCAGGTTGTGAACAAAAGAGCAAAAGTGATGTTTCGGACGATTCAGAAGTAAAGTCATATGAAGCAGTAAGTGCTTATGGAGAGTTCAGCAGTCAGATTGAATGGGGAGCCCATCTGGTGACCATAGGTGACTGCAATGTCTGCCATACCCCTAAAAGAATGACAAACAGGGGCCCTGTTGTAGACAGTACCTTTATGCTGTCGGGTTACCGTCCTGATTCGCCTCCAATGGATATAGACCGCAAAGAAATTGAAAGAAAAATGCTAACGGTTACCCAGGACCTGACAGCCTGGGCGGGACCCTGGGGCGTATCTTATGCGGCCAATCTTACACCCGCCGAATCGGGTATTGGCAACTGGACAGAGGAGCAGTTCTTTCTGGCGTTTCGGGAAGGAAAGGCCAAAGGACTTGCAGGTTCAAGAACCTTGTTGCCTCCTATGCCATGGGAGAGTTTCGGACACATGACCGATAACGAGATCAAGGCGATTTTTGCCTATTTGAAATCCATAAAACCAATTGAGAATGTTGTTCCGGCCCCCTTACCTCCGGTTGGATCAGAATAAACGCTAATACGTCCATGATCACAAAATTTGGAGAGAAATTTACGGATCTATTTCAAAAATTTATGCCGAATGCATTTGTGTTTGCATTGCTGATGACCCTGTTCACCATGGTTGTTGCTTTTTTATGGACAGATTCCTCCCCAATGCATATTTTGTCTGCCTGGTATAAAGGTTTTTGGTCCTTACTGGAATTTGGAATGCAGATCGTACTGATGATCGTAACAGGTTACTGTATTGCTATATCTCCTGTTATCAGAAAGGGGATCAACAGTTTGTGCCGCAGAATAAATACACCTTTTCAGGTGTATTTTTTTGTGGCAGTCGTAGGGTCTTTACTTGTTTTGGTAAGTTTTGGCTGGATCGTTATCACTTGCGTGCTGGCCAGAGAATTGGCTTTAAAGGTAAAGGGTGTCCATTATCCCTATTTAATCGCTTTGGTTTATTTTACTGCAGGAAGCTGGGTGTATGGATTGTCAAGTTCAATTCCTTTGCTGCTCAACACGAAGGATAATTATCTGATCGAGCAAGGAGTGCTGAATGAAACGATTTCCACATCTTATTCCCTGGGTTCAGGATTGAACCTGTTCATGATCGTCTTATTTGTAATTGTTGCAGCTTTTTTAATCACATGGTTGTCTCCAAAAAAGTTAGAGGGAAAAGAGTTGAACGATTTGTTGTTAAAAGATGAGACTGCCGATGAAAAAACCATTCAGGAAGAGGCGAGTTCATTGAGCCTTCCTTTTAAAAATATATCTGATAAATTGAACAACAGCAGCTTATTGCAGTTCACGATCGTTGGACTGGCGCTAACCTATATCGTATACCATTTTATCTCACATGGAATGGATCTGAATTTTAACATCATCATCTTTATTTTTCTGGTGCTGGGAATGTGGGTGCACAGATCACCGATCAGGTATGTCATCGCCATGAAAAGAGCGAGCAGCAATATATCGGGAATCATATTTCAGTATCCGTTTTATGCCGGAATTATGGGAATCATGATTTTTACCGGTTTGGGTGAGAACCTGGCCATATTAATGGCCTCTGTTGCCACTGTTGATACTTATCCGTTTTTTGCCTTTGTAACCGGGGGTTTTATGAATTTGGTCATTCCTTCTGCAGGAGGAGAATTTGCTGTGATTGGACCGAGTATCATTAGTGCGGTTCAGGAAATTGGTTCAGGTCTTCCGGTTGAAGAGGTGACAAAAATGGTGGTAAGGGCATCCATGTCTGTCGCCTATGGAGAGTCGCTTTCAAATTGTTTACAGCCATTTTTTTTATTGCTCGTGTTTCCCGTCATGGCGGCCGGAATAAATATACAGGCAAGAGATATCATGGGATACCTGATGTTGCCGTTTTTTATCTTTTTTGTGATTGAAGCTTTATTACTGACCTTTTGGCCCATATAATTCCCTCTGAGCTATTTAGAGGTAAGGGTCAACAATCAAATGATTATAAAGACCGACAAATGTTTAACGGATCGCAATTAAGCCCCTCTTTTAATAAAAAAAGGGGTTTCAGGAAAAGTGAAGGACTTGGTTTCATGTGAATCATGCTCTTTGGAAAATAAAAATTCATCATCCGGACATTTTTAAGTGTCTTTCGTCCTAAGAGGATTGCTTTTGTTTATATAAAGGCTTTATTTGCCTTCAAATAATTCACAATCAATTACAAAAAACCTAAAAAAATGAAAAAATTAATGCTCATCATGTTGATGACGGCTACGGTTGTTGTCTATTCCCAAAAGAAAAAAAACGGGACCATTTATTCAGAACATCCTGCCATCGATCTTGTTGAAGATTATCGAAAGGCTTTTGTTGCGGGAGATTCTGAAAAAGTAATGAGTTTTCTGGCAGATGATTTTCAATTTTGGAATGGTAACGATTCAAACAAGGATGCCAAGCCGGGCACAAAAGAGGGGCAGGGCAACAATGTGGAATGGTGGAAAGAGAATATGTCTTATGTGAGTATTGAGCGAAGTGCCGGGGCCTACCCTGATGCCATTGAGTACAAAGATGACAACCAGAAGGATGTGGTATGGGTGCAAACCTGGAATCATATCAAAGGGGTACACGACAAGACAGGTGTCAAAATTGACAGACCTGCACACCGCTTGTTCGTTGTAAATTCAGATAACAAGATCCAAACGATCATCGATTACAGCGGTATGTCTGAATCTTGGGCAGAAATAAGAGAAAGCTATGAGCCACGTGAAAACGGCACAATCTATAATCATCATGACCATATCAATACAGTGCGAAGGATGATGGCGGCCCTTGAAAATCATGACATGGAAAAATACTTCAGCTATTTTCATGAAAAAGCAAGGTTCAGGAATATCCATATGGCCCCCGGAACTGATTCTTACACCTTGGATCAGGAAAAAGAGGCCATGCAAAGCATGATGGAGCATTACGAGATCACGAGCATAGACCAGCAGGGCTATCCCGATTATCTGAATTACGGACTTCGTGATGCCAAGGTGGTTCAGTCTTGGTGGAATGTGAGAAT
>JAHEHF010000004.1 GCA_024644745.1 Flavobacteriaceae bacterium | reverse complement strand
TCGGTATGTTCGAAGTGTTGTCGAATATCAATAATGTTGAATGCAGAAAGGTTCAACTGACCCCTGAATTTGATCTCGACACTGAGGCGATCATAAAACAGATCGATGAAAGTACCAAGGCTATTTTTATCTGTTCCCCGAATAACCCAACCGGAAATCTCATGTCGGTAGAGGCTATTTCAAGATTGTTATCCCTTGATGTGCTGGTAGTTATTGATGAAGCCTATATTGATTTTGCCGATACGCAAAGCTGGACAAAACGATTGCATGAATTCAATAACCTGATCGTGACCCAGACCTTTTCCAAGGCTTATGGTCTTGCGGGAATCAGATTGGGAGCTTGCTTTGCAGACCAACAGGTGATCGATTTGCTCAAAAAGGTCAAAATGCCCTATAACGTGAATGTGCTGACCCAAACCAAGGCGGCCGAATACCTTCAAAATGAAGAGGCACGGGCAATGGAGGTTGACAGAATCATCAAAAACAGGTCAATCCTGAAAAATGAGCTATCGACCCTGAACATGGTAAAGAAGATTTACAGATCGGACAGTAATTTTCTTCTGGTCAGGTTTGATGATGCCGACAAAAGATATGATCAATTGATCGGCAAGGATATTGTGGTCAGGAACAGGACCAGGGAGCCACTGTGTAAAAATTGTCTCAGGATTACCGTTGGCACAAAGGCCGAAAATTTAAAATTGATACAAACCCTGCGTGGTTTGGACAAAACAACAGCATTGAAATCATGAAAAAAGTATTATTTATTGATCGGGACGGTACCATGATCAAGGAACCTGCAGATGAGCAGATAGACAGTTTTGATAAACTTGAATTTTATCCCAAAGCCTTGTTCTATCTATCAAAAATAGCACAGGAAATGGACTTTGAATTTGTAATGATCACCAACCAGGATGGTTTGGGAACCGAAGCATTTCCTGAGGAACACTTTCGACCTGTACATGACTTTATTATTAAAACCTTTAAACAAGAAGGGGTTGAGTTTGAGAAGCAATTTATTGACAATTCCTTTCCTGAAGATAATTCACCTGACAGAAAACCCAGAACGGGTCTGTTGCAGGATTATTTTACGGATGCCTATGACCTGAAGAATTCTTTTGTGATCGGAGACCGAATGACGGATATGGAACTCGCTAAAAACCTCGACTCAAAAGGAATCTTCATCAATAGCGAGAACAACCTCGGGCAAGGTGAAACTTCGGTTTCTGACAAGGAGTTGAGACCCTACATTGCCTTAGAAACTGATAGTTGGCAAGCCATTTACGAGTTTCTTAAACTCAAAGAAAGAAGCGTCGAAATAAAGCGGTCAACCCATGAGACTGAAATCTATATCAGATTGAATATTGACGGCACAGGACAAAGTGATATTGATACCGGGCTGGCATTTTTTGATCATATGCTGGATCAGATTGCCAGGCATGGACAGATGGACCTTGAAATTAAAGTAAAAGGTGATCTTCAGGTTGATGAACACCACACCATGGAGGATACAGCCATCGTGCTGGGAGAGGCTTTTGGAAAGGCTCTGGAAGATAAAAGAGGTATGGAAAGGTATGGTTTTACCTTACCCATGGATGACTGTCTGGCCCAGGTTGCCATTGATTTCGGAGGAAGAAACTGGCTGGTCTGGGATGCTGAATTCAAAAGAGAAAAGATCGGTGACATGCCTACGGAAATGTTTTTTCACTTTTTCAAATCCTTTACGGATGGTGCCAAAGCCAATCTGAACATCAAGGCCGAAGGGCAAAATGAACATCACAAGATCGAAGCGATCTTTAAGGCCTTTGCAAAATCCATAAAGGTTGCCGTAAAAAGGGATGTGGATAAAATGATATTACCCAGTACCAAAGGGCTTTTATAAAATGAATATTGTTATTATAGATTACGGGGCAGGCAATGTTAAATCGGTGCAATTTGCGCTTGAAAGATTAGGTTTTTCGGCAACTTGCAGCAAGGATCCCAAAGAGATCATGGAGGCCGACAAGGTGATTTTCCCTGGTGTGGGAGAGGCTCAAAGTGCCATGAAGGAACTTAAGAAATTTGGCCTGGACAGGGTGATTCCCGGGTTGAAACAACCTGTTTTGGGAATTTGCCTCGGGATGCAGCTCATGTGTCGATTCTCTGAAGAGAACAATACCGATTGTCTTGGTATTTTTCCTGTTGACGTCTTAAAATTTAAAGTGGATTTTAAGATTCCCCACATTGGATGGAATCAGATTTTCGATCTCAAAAGCCATTTGTGCGATCGGGTCAATGAAAATTCTTATGTATATTATGTACACAGTTATTATGTGCCCGACAGCAAATATGCGATAGCAAAAACAGATTATGGTGTCTTGTTTTCAGGTGCCATTCAAAAAGATAATTTTTACGCCTGCCAGTTTCACCCTGAAAAAAGCGGGGATGCGGGTGAACAGATATTAAAGAATTTTATTAAGGCCATTTAACATGAGAATTATACCTGCAATTGATATTATAGAAGGGAAATGTGTCAGGTTGTCCAAAGGAGATTATGCCACAAAAAAGATATACAATGAAAACCCTTTAGAGGTGGCCAAACAATTTGAAGCGGCTGGCATTCAATATTTACATCTTGTGGACCTTGACGGAGCCAAAAGCAGCCATATTGTGAATTACAGGATCCTTGAGCAAATAGCTTCCAAAACCAGATTAAAGATCGATTTTGGGGGTGGACTCAAGTCTGATGAAGACCTGCGCATTGCCTTTGAAAGTGGAGCGAGTCAAATTACCGGTGGGAGCATCGCGGTTAAGGACCCGGTAACATTTAAAAAGTGGCTTGGTACCTATGGGCCGGAGAGAATTATTTTAGGAGCTGACGCACAAGAGGAAAAAATTGCCATTTCGGGATGGCAGGAAGCATCCGGAAAAGAGGTGATCCCTTTTATTAAGTCCTATCAACAGAAAGGAGTGACCTATGTGATCTGTACGGATATTTCGAAGGACGGAATGCTTGAGGGACCTTCTTTTGAGCTTTACAAAAGAATTTTAGACGAGATTCCCGAGATCAGTTTGATCGCCTCAGGGGGTATATCGCATTTTGACGAGCTGCCCAAACTGGCCGAACTGGGTTGTGAAGGCGCTATCCTGGGTAAGGCGATTTATGAAAAACGTATCAGCTTAAAGCAGTTGGAAAATTATATTTTAAATGCATAGAAGACGCAATGCTGCCATGGATTTTCCGGTGATGGCATTTGAAACATAAAAACAAACAGTAAATGGTAAGTAAAAGAATCATACCCTGTCTTGATATAAAAAATGGCAGGACCGTAAAAGGGGTCAATTTTGTGGACCTTCAGGACGCGGGGGACCCTGTTGAGCTGGCAGATCGATATTCAAAAGAAGGTGCTGATGAGTTGGTTTTTCTCGATATCACAGCGACCAAAGAAAAGAGGAAAACCCTGGTACAACTGGTTGAGAAAGTGGCCAGAAAAGTTAATATACCCTTTACTGTGGGAGGTGGCATCTCAAGCGTCGAGGATGTGAACATGCTTTTAAGAGCCGGAGCAGACAAGGTCTCGATTAATTCTTCAGCAGTCAAAAACCCAAAGCTGATCAGTGAGCTCGCCAATAAATTTGGCAGCCAGTGTATCGTTCTTGCAGTTGATGCAAAACTTATCAATGGGCAGTGGAAAGTATTTTTAGTGGGCGGAAGGGTAGAGACCGACCTGGATCTTTTTGAATGGATTGAGGAAGGTGTGAGATTGGGCGCCGGAGAAATTCTTTTTACGTCAATGGATCACGATGGAACCAAAAACGGTTTTGCCAATGAAACCTTAAAAAAGATCTCTGATCTGGTCAAAGTTCCTGTCATTGCCAGTGGCGGGGCAGGTACCATTCAGCATTTTTCAGATACTTTTGTCAAAGGCAAGGCAGATGCCGCATTGGCAGCTAGTGTTTTTCACTACAAGGAAATTGAAATCAAGGATTTAAAAAAGGAACTGTACCAACAGGGAATAAATATAAGATTATGAAATTAAATTTTGATGAAACAACGGGCCTGATTCCGGCAATTATCCAGGATGTGGCGACTAAAAATGTTTTGATGCTGGGTTATATGAATCTGGATGCCTATCACAAAACCATGGAAACGGGTCGGGTAACCTTTTACAGCAGAAGCAAGCAGCGCTTATGGACCAAAGGAGAAGAAAGCGGTAATTTTCTGTACCTTGTGGAAATCCTGAACGATTGTGATGATGATACCCTGCTGATCAAGGTGCGTCCTGAAGGTCCTGTTTGCCATCAGGGTACCGACACCTGCTGGGCTGCTAAAAATGTGCAGGAATTTGGATTCTTGTCAACATTGGAAAATGTGATCAAAGACAGAAGGGAAAATGAGTCTGAAGCTTCATATGTGTCTTCCCTATTTAAAAAAGGAATTAACAAAATTGCGCAAAAAGTGGGAGAGGAGGCCGTAGAAGTGGTTATTGAGGCCAAAGATGATAATCAGCAATTATTTTTGGACGAGGCTGCTGATTTGTTGTTTCATTACTTAATTTTGTTGCAGGCCAAAGGTTTTGACCTCAACCGAATTACCGAGGTGTTAAAAGGCAGACATAAATAATAAATCGTGAAGAAAATGATTCCGGAAAACGCTGTATCTTTTTCCTATACCTTAAAAGTAGGGGAAAAGGATATTGATGCATTGAAACATGTCAACAATGTGGTCTACCTGAAATGGTTGAATGATATTTCAGAACAGCACTGGAAACAATTGGCTACTCCTGAGGTCAGCAGAAAATATCTCTGGGTGGTGCTTCGGCACGAACTGGATTATTTGAGCCAGGCCAAACTGGATCAGGAGATTACGTTGATCACATGGGTCGGCGATTCAAATGGTGTAAAATCTGTACGTCACGTGCAGGCCTTTAACGGGGACACCCTTTTGTTTAAGGCCAGGTCAACATGGTGTCTGCTTGACGCAAAAACATTGAGCCCTGCAAGGATCAAGGAAGATATATTGTCGCTCCTCCATCCTAAATAAAAGGCAGAAATGCTAGAAATTTGCTTTTTTGGAACGGATCAATTCCTCTAAAATGAGTTCCACACCGCCTTCGTTGTTGCTTTTTGTATGGAACCTTGCAGCCATTTTAACGTTTTGGTGCGCGTTTTCCATGGCATAACTGAAATAGGCACGGTCAATCATTTCAAGATCGTTATTAAAATCTCCGAACACCATGGTCTCCTTGATGTCAACTCCGAGCTGGTTTTGCAGTAACTTGACTGCCTCCCCTTTATTGGCCCTGTAATCGGCTATATCAACCCAATTGGTCCCGGAAACTTTGATCTGCAATTCCTTTTCCAAATGCTTAACATGGGGGTAAATATAAGCTTCTGAACTTTCGAAATGATAAACGGCTACTTTAAAAAAATGATCATCCACCTCGTTCAGCAGGTCACTGACCACGTCAAATTTGGTGTAATATTCTTTCAGGATGCTTTTAAATTCTTCATTATCATCTTCAATGTAGGCCGACTTTTTACCGCATAAAACGATATGAACACCTTCTACTTTTCTGAGAACAGGAATCAGGAGCTTGATGTGCTCTGACGACAAATGAATCGCGCCCAGTTCTTTTTCCCCTTGCTTGATATAACCTCCATTTTCGGCAATAATGGTAATATCGGTGTAAATTGACATGAGTTTGTCCTGTATGCTGCTGTACTGCCTTCCGCTGGCCGCAACAAAATGAACCTGGTGCGCCTTTAAATTATTGAAGAGTGTAAAAAAATGATGACTCACCTCGCTTTTAGAATTCAGAAGCGTTCCGTCCATGTCTGTAACCACCATTTTTACCTGAGAAAGATCCATATCATGAATAAAATTAAGATGCAAAAATAACTTTCTCTGTTGAATAATAACTGTTTTGGCTCATTAAGTTATAGATAATTACTCGAGATAATGAACAATGCAGGGGGTCCAATTATTATTTGATCAAAACCTCTGACAATCAAAATAAAGGATTACTTTTGCACTTTCTAAAAAATAGATATGCAATCAATCAGAAATATAGCAATTATCGCCCACGTTGATCACGGTAAAACCACCTTGGTTGACAAAATCATTGATCAGGCCAAAATATTGGACGACAGAAAGGTGCGAACCGACTTGCTTTTAGACAACAATGACCTTGAACGAGAAAGAGGAATTACCATTTTGTCGAAAAATGTATCGGTGAATTATAAAGGAGTAAAAATCAATGTGATCGATACACCCGGTCACGCTGACTTTGGAGGAGAAGTAGAGCGTGTCCTGAAAATGGCTGACGGGGTGTTGCTGCTGGTTGATGCTTTTGAAGGCCCCATGCCTCAGACAAGGTTTGTATTGAGCAAGGCACTTGAACTTGGATTGATGCCCATTGTTGTTGTGAATAAAGTAGATAAGGAGAATTGTACTCCGGATCTGGTTCATGAAAAAGTTTTTGACCTGATGTTCGCGCTGGATGCGACTGAGGAGCAATTAGAATTTAACACCATTTACGGTTCGGCTAAAAATGGCTGGATGAATACCGACTGGCAGGAACCTACTGATAATATCATTCCTTTGCTTGATGCCATTATTGAAAACATTCCTGAGGCACCCTACAGAGAGGGTTCACCACAAATGCAGATCACCTCTCTCGATTATTCTTCCTTCACGGGAAGGATAGCCATTGGAAGAGTGTTCAGGGGTGACCTTGAAGAAGGTAAAGACTACATGCTGTGTAAATCTGACGGGGTGGTGAAAAAAGTCAGGATCAAGGAACTGCATACTTTTGAAGGTCTCGGAAAAGCCAAGACCAGCAAGGTCAGGAGTGGTGACATCTGTGCCATCACAGGAATTGAAGGATTTGAGATCGGTGATACCATTGCTGATTTTGAGAACCCTGAGGCGCTTCCAAGAATTGAAGTGGATAAGCCAACCATGAGTATGCTGTTCACGATCAACAATTCCCCGTTCTTCGGGAAGGAGGGAAAGTTTGTAACCTCCCGTCATTTGAGAGACAGGTTGTTCAAGGAAACAGAAAAGAATCTGGCCCTTCGTGTTGAAGAAACCGACAGTGAAGACAAGTTTATTGTTTACGGAAGGGGAATTCTGCACTTGTCTGTTCTTATTGAAACAATGAGACGAGAAGGCTACGAGCTTCAGGTGGGAAGGCCCAAGGTCATCCTGAAGGAAATTGACGGCAAACAATGTGAGCCCTTTGAGACCCTTGTGATTGACGTCCCTGAAGAACTGGCAAGCAAGGCCATCAATCTGGTGACCATCAGGAAAGGAGACCTGCACGTGATGGAACCAAAGGGAGACCTGCAGCATCTTGAGTTTGACATCCCTTCAAGGGGACTTATTGGCTTGAGAAATAAGATACTGACAGCCACCCAGGGGGAAGCCATCATCAACCACAGGTTAAGAGGCTATGATACGTACAAAGGAGATTTCAGTGAAGTGCTCAATGGGGCGATAGTAGCTTCTGAAGCAGGTAAAGCTACAGCTTATGCCATAGACAGGCTTCAGGACAGGGGCAAATTTTTCATAGACCCCAATCAGGAAATTTACAAAGGACAGGTTGTGGGAGAGAACACCCGCCAGGAAGATATGGGTGTCAACCTGATCAAAGGAAAAAAGCTGACCAACGTGAGGTCATCCGGATCAGATGACAGTGCAAAAATATTCCCCAAGATAGATTTTTCACTCGAAGAGTGTATGGAATACATCAGGGATGATGAATACCTTGAGATCACGCCTTTAAGCTTGAGGATGAGAAAAATAGAGTTTAGATAGAACGGTTTTCCCTCATGATGAATGGGAACCGTACATATCTAATTTAATGTTAATTTTTGGCAGTGGATATTTAAAAAAAAATTAAAATGTTAAATTGCCACCATAAATAATTGGAATGAAACTGAAATATTTAATTGTACTGATCCTGGGAATCGCTATTTATGCATGCAGTGATGACGATGATGATGACAAAGATAATCACGATCCGGTTGCGCAGGCACTGGAGGATGATGCAGACCTGGTCGAATTTTTGCAGACACATTATTTAACAGAAGACAAAGCCATAGATACCATCATGAATGGAGAGACGCCTTTGTATTCTATTGTTGAGATCGATAATATCAATTACAATGACATCGATTACAAGATGTATTACTATGTTGATCAGGTAGGTGTCGGTGTTCAGCCCAGCAGGAATGATTCCGTGCAGGTTTTGTATCGCGGGTTTTTGCTTGACAGCACCAAATTTGATGAGAATTTGAGTTACACTTCAAAAAAGTCATGGTTCCATTTGCCTCAGACCATTATGGGATTCAGGTACGGGGTATCATATTTTAAATCAGGAGAAAGAGTGATCTATCCTGATGAATCCTTTGGTTATGAAAATACCGGAAATGGGGTATTTTTCATGCCTTCGGGTCTGGCCTACGGACGTAATGGTTCTTCTTCAATCCCGGGCAATGCGCCCATATATTATTTTTTCGATCTTGGCAGTGTGGTTGTGGCTGATGCGGATCAGGACCTTGTAATCAACAATAAGGAGGACATTGATGGAGACGGGGACGTTTCTAATGATGATACCGATGGAGACCTCGTACCCGATTATCTCGATATAGACGATGACAACGATGGTACTCCGACAAGATTGGAGGATACTGACGAAGATGGAGACCCTACAAATGATGACACCGATGGCGATGGTATTCCGAATTACCTGGATGCAGACAGTTGATCAAAATGGTATCAGGATAAAATAAATAAAAAGGGTTGTGATTGACACAACCTTTTTTATTTATGCATGATTCGTTTTTTCAGCACACAGGGCCTCAAGAACCCCGATCGTATAGTCAATTTCTTCCCTCGTATTGAATTTACTGAAGGAGAAACGCACAGAAGTCTGTTTTGAAGCCTCTTCACCCAGGATAGCGCCCAATACATGCGAACCTTTATTGCTTCCGCTTTGGCAAGCACTTCCACCGGAGGCCGCAATGCCTTTAAGGTCCAGATTGAACAGGAGCATCGGAATTTGTCTTGGGAACCTCACATTCAGGATATGAAAAGCGCTTTTATCCATATCCCCGGAAAGACCATTAAAGGCTATGTCATTGATCTTCAAACGAATTTGCTCAATGAAATAGTTTTTCAATCCGGAAATATAGGCTTTGTCTGCTTCGAAATTTTCCATAACAAGCTCCAGGGCCTTGTCCATTCCTGCTATGCTGTGCGTATTTTCAGTTCCTGCACGGGCGCCCCTTTCCTGTTCCCCTCCATGGAGCAGGGGTTCTATTTTGTATTGTTTTTGAATAATGGCAAAGCCAACACCTTTGGGTCCGTGAAATTTATGGGCACTTGCGGCGATAAAATCAATGGGAGATTTTTTAAGATCCAGAGGGACATGACCAATACCCTGTACTGTGTCCGAATGGAACAAGGCCCCGTACTTTGAACAGAGGTCGATGACCCTGTCAATTTCAAGAATGTTTCCCAATTCATTGTTCACCTGCATCAGGCTGACAAGTGTTTTCTTTTCTGATGCTTTCAAAAGGGATTCAAGAGCCTGAAAATTGACTTGCCCGTTTTCATCAAGGGCTACAGTTTCAGATTCAATACCGAAATTTTTTTGTAAGGCATCTATGGTATGCAGAACGGCGTGATGCTCAATAGAGGAACTGAGGATCCTTTTAACACCAAGATCTTTTACGGCATTAAAAAGGATCAGGTTATCGGCTTCACTTCCTCCCCCCGTAAAAATAACTTCAGACGGAGTGCAATTCAGATATCCTGCAATTTTCTTACGGGCCATCTCCAATTGTGCCTTGGCTTTTCTTCCAAATTCATGAGTTGATGAAGGATTCCCGAAATTGTGACTCAAATGATCCGTCATGACCCTGATCACCTCCTGATCCACAGGAGTGGTTGCCGCATTGTCAAAGTATATTTTTCGCATGATACAAAAGTAATTATTTTTATTCTGACTAATGTTTTAAAATAGTTGATAAAACTGTTACTTTTGTCTCATCCGTGTCAACTGCGGAAAAATGACCTTTTAGCTTAGAGAGACTGATGAAAAAAATTGTATTATATGTGTTTTTAACCTTTACTCTGGCCTGTAATGACGGTGATCTTGATATTTCCAGTTTTGAATTTGAAGATGAGGTAAGCCTTTGCGGATCCAATAATTATACCCTCTACAGACTCAGTTCGAATGACCAGAGAGAAAGCCTTATTGTAACTTTGACCGACAAGCAGATCAGAAAGGATGAAGATCCCGTACAGCCTGTGGGGATCAGCTTAACCGGCGATTATACGGTGACCTACCGCTTGTTTGATGAAAGAGTGACGGATGCCTATTTTTGTGCGGCCGTGCCTCCTATAGAACCAAAGGTTGTCAAGGACTGGAGAGGTGTGGCTGGAGCTATTTTTGTTGAAAATCAACCCGAATATGACGTTGACGGGGAAACCATCACGGGCTGGAAACATTATATTGTTCTGGTTGATGTGGTATTAAAAATAGGGGATGAGGAGTTGAAACTTGATGAGACTTTTGTTTTCGGGACGGTTGAAACTGGCCCTGCCGGATAAGCAAATCATTTTTTATTTTGGTATATGATCACTTCTGTGGCGCCCATACCGTATTTGGTATAAGAGGCATCGTGAAATTCTACAGGATAATTCCTTAGCATGTACTGCAGTTCCTTTTTCAGGACACCGTCTCCTCGACCATGAATAAAAATGATTTTTTTCTCCTTTTTTCCAATCGCCATTTCAAGCCTTTGCCTTGCTTCACCCAACTGCAGTGAAAGCTTGTCATGACTGCTCAGGCCATCTTCATTTTCAATGAGTTCATGAAGGTGCAGATCAATTTCAGCCTGTTCAGGTTTGTTTTTGACATCAGCCTTTGGGGAAGGACGCTGTTCGGGATTTTTTTGATGGATCTCAGGGACCATGTTGATCATGTCGTTCCATTCCTTCTGTAAAACCAGCTCTTTGGGATCAAAGGTATAATGGAATCCATCATCACATCTAACTGTGATACTTCCTGATCTTACCTCAATGACTTTTCCGGTCAGCGTTTCATTGATCACACCAACTCTGTCTCCAGTTTGAAATTCCCTTTCGATTTTCATGATGGCAAAGATATATTAAAATATTATTGTTAAATTTATTTCATTAATCACAGATCTATTATGGGCTTCATTTCCTTTCTGGAAGATCATTTGTTGCCTTGCCAGTGGAAAAGCATGGGCATTGAGTGCATGGGATGCGGTTTACAGCGCTCTGTAATTTTCTTGATGAAAGGCCAGTTCTCGGATGCCTTTTCAGCCTATCCGGCAATTTTTACCTTGATCCTGATGATGGTTTTTTTAGGATTGCACCTGAAATTTAATTTTGCCAGGGGGCATAAGGTACTTCTGTGGTTGTTCATTTTGAATGTTGCCATTATTTTGGTCAACTATGTTTTGAAGTTAATTTAAGCAATTTAGATATGTACAAAGAAAAATTACCCCATTCCCAAACGGCTCTTATTTTAGGAATCGTCTCAATTGTAACCGCTTGTTGCTGTTGGGGTATCATCGGTATCATCATTGGCATCATTGGCCTTTTTAATGCCAACAAGGCTATCGCGATCCATAATGAAAACCCAGAGCAGTATGAAGGCATTAACAATGCCCAAACAGGTAAAACCACTTCTATCATTGGAATCGTAATCGGAGTTCTTTCAATGCTGTGGGTCATCTATCTGTTTTCATCCGGAGACTATCAACTCATGTTTGAGCAATACAATGAAATGCTTGGAGAATAAGCGGGGATAAGTCTGTCTTTTGCAATTCTAAACACTTTTTATTACAGTATAAAGCATTGATTATAAATTGTTTGTATCATTTTTGATCCAATCGAATGTTTTTGGCTAAAAATTAATTGACCGGACCTTCATAAATCAATTATTTGGCTATTTTTACGCTATGATAATAAACGATTCTAACAGACATAAAGGACTTAGAAATCAATTGGTGAGAACGATCAAAGCCAAAGGGATCAAAGATAAATCGGTTCTGGATGCTGTTTCGAAAGTACCCAGGCATTTGTTCATGGATTCGGGTTTTATAGATTTTGCCTATCAGGACAAACCCTTTCCTATTGGTGCGGATCAGACAATCTCACAGCCTTACACAGTGGCTTTTCAAACAGAACTGCTCAAAGTAGAGCCAGGACAAAAAATCCTGGAAATTGGAACGGGTTCAGGGTATCAGACGGCCATATTAATAGAGTTAAAGGCTGAGGTTTACAGTATTGAAAGACAAAAGGAACTCTATACCAAGGTTAAAAAATTCCTGCCCAAGGTGGGTTATGTCCCGAAAAAACTTGTATTTGGAGATGGATACCTCGGGCTGCCCGAACATGCCTCTTTTGATGGAATTATTGTTACCGCCGGCGCCCCATTTGTACCAAAACCCCTTTTAGAACAATTGAAAATTGGGGGCAGGCTTGTGATCCCTGTGGGTGATGAAGTACAGGTGATGACCGTTTTTACCAGAACGGGTGAAAAGAAATTTGAAAAGCATGAATACGGGGATTTCAGATTTGTTCCCATGCTCAAGGAAAAGAATTAATGCGCTTATTTTTATAGTATGAATCATATAATACTGCATGACCCGCTGATTGAGGCAGCTTGGCTTATGGATCATTTAGATGCTGCGAATTTGGTGGTTTTGGATGCCAGCATTCCCAAGGCTGTTAAAGATGTACCTGAAGTGGAAAATAAGGTGAAGATTCCAGGGGCTAGATTTTTCGATTTGCGTGGACCCTTCAGTAAAACAGATGCTCCATATCCTAATACGATGGTTGACGCGATTTCATTTGAAAAGGCAGCCAGGGCAATAGGGATTAATGCAGACAGTGCAATTGTGATTTACGATATTCACGGCATTTATTCAAGTGCCAGAGCCTGGTGGATGTTTCGTGCCATGGGGCATGAGAATGTGGCAGTATTGAACGGCGGCATGAAAAGCTGGAGTTTGGCTGGATATCCAACCGAGAAAAATGATTTTTCAGAAGCATATAAGGGCAACTTTGAGGCCGGTTACCAGGATGGGTTCTTTAAAGATCATAAAGAAGTTCTGAAGTATATATATGATGCCGACACACTGGTTGTTGATGCCAGAGCTACTGATCGATTCAAGGGACTTGTGGAAGAACCGAGAAAGGGTCTCAGAAGCGGTCACATTCCTCATTCAGTGAATTTACCGTATACAGATCTTTTGGATGATCAGCAAAGGATCGATACAAAGACGATCAGAAACCTTGTTAAGGAACGGTTGCCAGAAGGGAAATCGCTTGTGTTTTCATGTGGATCCGGTATTACAGCATGTGTCCTGGCCCTGGCTGCTGAAATGGCTGGGGAAAAAAGAATTTCGGTATATGATGGCTCCTGGACCGAATGGGGCAGTATGCCTGAGCTTCCCATTGAAAAATAATGATGATAAAATCCTCAAAAGGCCTTCAGGCTCAGGTCCATATTTCGAATCGAATGCGTAAGTGCCCCTGTTGAGATATAATCCACACCACATTCGGCGTAACGTCTTGCTGACTGAAGCGTAATCCCCCCTGATGATTCAGTTTCACATTGCCCAGCGATAAGGCTGACCGCCTTTTCGGTTTCCGCATAGTCAAAATTGTCAATCAGGATCCTGTGAATTCCCTGATGATCGAGAATTTGTTGAATCTCGTCAAGATCCCTTGCCTCCACAATTATTTTAAGATCAAGGTTCTTTTCCTTTAAATAATCCTTGGTTTTTTTGATGGCCTGATCTATACCTCCTGCAAAATCAATATGATTGTCCTTTAACATGATCATGTCGTAAAGGGCAAACCGATGGTTCTCGCCACCACCAATTTTAACGGCCCACTTCTCAATGGCTCTGACTCCGGGGGTTGTTTTTCTGGTATCCAGAATTTTGGTCGGGGTGCCTTCCAGCAGTTTGACAAATTTCCTTGTTTTGGTCGCAATGGCACTCATACGCTGCATCGCATTCAATACCAGTCTTTCAGATTTTAAGATAGACTGAGAACTGCCCGTTACATAAAATACAATGTCACCCACCTTGACCTCATCGCCGTCTATCAAAAAGGTCTCAACTTTTAAATCCGGGTCAACTTCTTTAAATATCATTTTGGCAAATGCCACGCCTGCAATGATGCCATTCTCCTTGACCAGTAATTTGGCCTGTCCTTTTGCATCTTCGGGAATGCATGCCAGTGAGCTGTGATCTCCTTCTCCTATATCCTCCCTGATCCCGTTTTTTATAATGAACTCAAGCTCTTTGGCCATCTGGGCTTTACTGATCATTAGATTTATTTTTATTGTTACAAAAATAAGTCTTTATCTTTACCAAAACAACGACTTCCATGAAAATCAAAGTTTTGGCCATAGGGAAAACCGATGATAAAAATTTGAAACAACTTATTGATGCTTATGAGAAGCGATTGAAACATTACATCAGATTCGAGATGGAACTGATTCCGGACCTGAAACAGGTTAAAAATATGTCTGAAAGGGACCAGAAAGAGAAGGAGGGCGAGCTGATTCTCAAAAAAGTGGAGCCAGGCGATCAATTGTGGTTGCTTGACGAAAAAGGAGAGATGTTCAGGTCAATTGATTTTTCAAAGTTTCTGCAAAAGAAAATGAATGCGGGGTTAAAGAGATTTGTATTGGTCATTGGAGGGCCTTATGGATTTTCGGATGCGGTTTATCGAATTGCACAAGGTAAAATATCATTGTCGAAAATGACCTTTTCTCATCAAATGATTCGTTTGTTTGTTGTCGAGCAGTTATACCGGGCCTTTACCATCTTAAAAAACGAACCTTACCATCATGAATAATAAAATAAGGTATTTTGATTTTACCCTTGATTAAAACAAGCAGCACATGACAGGATTTTTTGCAATTTTGGATGATATAGCGGCTTTGATGGACGATGTAGCCCTCATGGCAAAGTTCGCCACTAAAAAAACGGCAGGAGTGCTCGGGGATGATCTGGCCGTCGGAGCCGAAAAAGCCTCCAGTTTCAGAGCCTCGAGAGAATTACCCGTACTTTGGGCGATCACAAAAGGTTCTTTTCTCAACAAACTGCTTATTTTACCTTTTGCCTTTTTGTTATCTGCCTTTGCACCTTTTATGATCGTACCAATTTTGCTTATTGGAGGCCTTTATCTGAGTTATGAAGGGGTGGAAAAAATTATCCATGTTTTATTTCACAAAAAGCAGGAGCAACAAAAAAAGACTGAGTTCAGGAGCGAAGAGGAATTACTTGTGGTTGAAAAGGCTAAGATCAGGTCGACCATCATTACAGATTTTATTTTGTCTTTGGAAATCATCATGATTGCCTTGGGAACCGTTACTGAACAGCCGCTGCTCGAACAAATTTTGGTGGTTTCAATTGTTGCCATCGTCGCGACCATTGGCGTTTATGGAATTGTTGCATTGATGGTACGTATGGATGATGTTGGTATGAAACTTATTCAAAATGCCAGAGGAAGGCAGCGATTTGTCAAATCTTCCTTTGTCGTGATGGGCAAAGGTTTGGTATATTCGCTCCCGAAGTTGATTCAGTTACTCGCCGTTGTTGGGACACTTGCGATGTTATTGGTAGGAGGAGGGATGTTTGTTCATAATGTCAAGGAAATTCATGATTTTTTACATGCATTACCTATCATTATCGCTGAATTGATGGTGGGCTTGATTGTTGGTTTTATAGCCTTTATCTTTGTTGAGGCTTTCAAGAAGATCAAAAAGATGCTCTTGCAGGTTGATCCCGGATAAGGTATTTTGAGACAAGTTGATGACAAATCATAACTGCTTATTTTCAATAAGAATCATGCAACAATGACAAAATTTTAATGAACAAAAAATTAAAAAAAGGACCTGTAGTAAGAAATGAATTATAAAGAAATCAATAGGAAATCCTGGAATCAACGTGTCGATGTGCATATGGAATCTGAATTTTATGATATGAAGGGATTTCTTTCGGGAAAATCTTCCTTGAATATTATAGAGCTTGAACTGCTTGGAGATCTAAGGGGTAAAGAAATTTTGCATCTTCAATGCCATTTCGGACAGGATACAATTTCACTGGCCCGGGAGGGAGCAAGTGTAACGGGAATAGATTTATCAGACAAAGCGATCCAAAGGGCTCAGGAACTCGCGTCTCAATGTGATGTAGATGCTTCTTTCATTCAATGCGACCTATATGATTTGCCAAAACATTTGGATCGTCAATTTGATATCGTTTTTGCGAGTTATGGGACAATTGGATGGCTTCCTGATTTGAAAAAATGGGCAGGTATTGTTTCGAGATATTTAAAACCAAAGGGACAATTTATTTTTGTTGAGTTCCATCCGTTCGTTTGGATGTTTGATGAAGATTTTAAAAGAATTCAATACAATTATTTCAATACCGGATCTATTGTTGAAATTGAAAAGGGAACCTATGCAGATAAAAAGGCCAGGATCAATCCTCAAAGTGTCGTATGGAACCATAGTTTGAGTGAAATACTGAATAGTTTGATCAATTGCGGGCTTGCTATTAATTCACTTGATGAATATGATTATTCCCCCTATAATTGTTTTAACCATACGATCGAATCTTCGCCTAAAAAGTTTAGAATAAAACATTTAGAAAACAAAATCCCCATGGTTTTTGCCATTGAGGCAATCAAGCCTTGATGGTAAGACTGAAGCCTTCACTAGAGAGAATACAGAAGTCACGGGGTGGGAAGTAGGTCCTTCACACAAAAAGGGCTGAGAAGCGATTTCAATGTTTTAGAAAGCCTTTTCTTTCATTGCGTTGGGCACTTGATCCATGAACGCTCCCACCTCGCCAGGTCAGGCCGCTTTTTTGTCTTCTGAAGGAAGGATAATTGACCCCGGTTTTCTTTTTGATTGCTTCTTTCTTATTTGATGTTTTTTCCTTTTTGTATTTGCGCAGTATAGATCGCTTCAACTTTGCATAGTGCGATTGTTCAAGAAGATAGAGGGGTAAAGTTACTAGAACTAAAATGCCCAGTCCAAAAATGAGAAACAGGTTGTTATAGGGAAGATCAATAAAAAGACCAACAAAACGAATACTTAGAAATGCAAGCCCTATAATTGCCGAGAATGAGATAGCATGTTTCATGAAACAGCTTTTAAATGAGCAATGAATACTATTTAAAATTAAAAAAATAAAGCCTCAATAGCAAGCATTTATGGAGATTAATTCCAAAACCCAACGACGCGTTGGATCATCCAAAAAGCGGCAATGGAACCAATGGCATAGGCCGGCATTTTTTTAAGATACACGGGCCATTGCTTTTTAAAGCTGATCAGATAAATCACGAACAGCATGACCATTACAAATATGATCTGTCCCAGCTCAACGCCAATGTTGAAAAAGGCGAGTGCCAGGGGAATCTCAGTTTGAGGAAGTCCAATGTCTGAGAGGGCTCCCGCAAATCCAAAACCATGCAACAGCCCAAAAGTGAAAGCTACGATCCAGGGCTTTTTACTGGTCAGCGTCGCTTCCCCTCTGAGATTCTTTAGAATTTCCATGGCAAGAAAAACGATGCTTAAGGCAATAACAGCCTCAACCGGCGGACCGGGAAATTTTACCAAACCCAGTGCTGCCAGGCTAAGGGTGATACTATGAGCAAGGGTAAAGGAAGTGATGGTTTTAAGGATCCTCCATTTTCCCCTCGTGATCATGATCAGGGCAAGAACGAATAACAGGTGATCAATACCGAGAAGAATGTGTTCAATGCCTAAAACAGTATAAGTCTGAATCACATCGCTTACCTTGGTCTCCCCAGGAAGGATTCCTGAATCTTTGTCTGCCTGCAATAGCAGGGTAGCCTTTTCTCCGTTGAGATAAGCAACAGTTACCAATACGTCTATCAGTGTTTTATTGAGTCCCTGAATGAAGATTCTCTGACCCTGTAATCCTTCATCAGAGCTTATCGTGAAGTAATAGATGACAGAGCCCGGAATCTGATTGGGCTGTTTGGTGGTTTCCAGGGTAAAAGACTCAGGGAACACTGGCTGTATCCTTGGCACGGCATCACCCATGCTGGGAACTTTCCAGTATACTTCGTAGGTAAATTCATCAACCTGATTGATCTGCAGGTAGGCGGGGCGTATCTCATGTGCCCTTGTTGACAGGGGAACTAGCATGAGGACCAGGAACAGAAAATAAATAAGGTTTGTCTTCATTTTAGTTATCTGTCTCCTTTCCTTCAAGGAATTCCACATAGGCTTTGTCAAACTTTTCAGGATTCAGGTCAAATTCTATCCTGTAGTTTTTTTTAAGTTCTTCATAGACCAGGTCGTTCACCTTTTGCTGGGTTTCATATTCCAGATCCCTTGTCAGTTCTCTTTGAATGGATTCAAAAGGCGGGCGTTGGGGGTCTTTTCGTGTTTTCAGATAAACAAGATGCATCCCAAAACCAGACTGGATTGGTCCTGTCCATTTTCCGGTATCTAAAGTTTCAAGTCGTCGTGAAAACTGCATACCCAATTGCCTGGAAATATCCTCTGCATCTGTGTTTTCATATTCAAATGGAAAAGGAAGCGGATCTCCCTTGTCTGCAAGGGCCTCCGGACCATAGGCTCCGAATTCCTTCAAAAGTTTTTCAGCATCTTCTGCCGGGTTCTTTCTGTGATCAGGGCTCAGAACAATCTGATAAAAGGAAAATTCAAAAGGGCTTAGATATTTATCCACATTGGCCTCGTAATAGTCCTGCAGGGCTTCTTGGGTGGGTTCCTTAAAAGTGGCAAGATCATTTGACAAAAACTGCATTTTCTGTGCCAGTCTGCGTTTAATGATCTCATCATTATGATCGAGATTCATTTTGAGTGCTTCCTGATAAAAGATCTCCTGTCGGATATTCAGGTCTACAAGGCTCTTAAGCTCTTCCTGACTGGGTAAACGTTTCCATTGCATTTCCCAGCTTGCAATGAGATTATCCATATCATAATCGTCAAAGTAAATGGTTTCCTCACCGTCACCTTCCTTATTGACCCATCCGTACAACATGAAAAATAAGGCTCCTATCACGATAAAATGCAAGAGAGGTTCCTTAAGTATTTTTTTCATAATTTCAATTTGATTTTAAAGGATAAACAATTTTCGCCAATATAAAAAAATTATGTCATTTTATGCTGTCCATCTCTGATTGCAGTGAAAATTTAATCTTGAAGGTTGGCCTGATTCCTGTATTTTCGGGTGATAATGTATCCCTGTCGGATGTGCTTATTGCAGTTTCAGGAAATTTTGAACTTAGATAATTTCTGACTTTTCTGATCCTGGTATCTGAATAAGCCATTGAACTCTTGTCAATCTCCTGATTTCCGGAAGTTGTCGAGGTTGAATCTGCAATTTTCCTTCCCTCCGAAGAAGCCTGCATCATGGCAATTGTATCTTTTTGAATCGCTTCATCAACAAAATAATTCAAATCAATTGACAGGCCTTCCTTTTTTTGTTCAAGTTCCAGGAGCCAGTTCAATTGCTTCAGATGCTGATCCGTCAGCAGGGAATCAGCGTAGTTAAATTCAATCGATTGAAGTTCCTTGGGATCTGCGTCGACAAGCGGCGCGAGCGAATTGACAGGATTGTCAGCAGTATCGGTGATCTTCTTCTTCAAGGTGGTCCATACCAGTTTCCAGACATCTATTTCCGGATCATTAAGATCGCCTCTGACAGGAACGTTTAGAGATACGTCTCCATTCGAATCCGAGAGAAGCCATAAGGCAAATTTCAAGGGTAACCTGTAAAGACCTCCCTCGCCATCACGGATTGTTGGTTTTTTGACAATCAGTTCGTTTTCACTTTCAATCATTCCGTTCACCAATTTGGATTTGGAATAATAATACATGTCTCCGTCGAGCAAGGAATGCCCGGTATAGTGGTTCGTGTAAATATTAAGATCAGGTAAAAGGAATTTCTCAACAGAAATATCCAGTCGGCCATCGAGGTAATCTACCGGATCGAAGCCCACCTGGGCTACCAAAGTCCCCCTTTCATTCAGCAACATCTTTGCATTGACCTCGACCCATTCTGAATCACTGAAGATACTGTCGGTATCAACCTGTATCTCGCTCAAATGATAATTGAAAGGTTGACCCGTAAGGTTGTCGGTGTAGTCAAGGATTCCGTCCTGCAAATTCAGGTGATTGATCGCGTAAAACAAGTTGTCTTGAGAAGTAACTTCGTTATCCACCTCTGTTGTTTCCGGCTCTGAAACATCCGTTGCAGCCGTATCAGAATCCATTTTGAAGATGCGAAAGACATTATTGCTGATCGAATCCAGCTCAAAAAATAGATAAGGATTCATTAAGGCCAGGGTATCAATGTGGTAGGAATCATTATAATAATCTATCTCCTTGAGGGTGCATACGATTTTATCGGCAGATAAAAACGCTTTGGAATCTGTATCTTTCATTGAAAAATCGTTGAGAATTGTTCTGCCCGAAACGACCGATTTTTCCGCTTCATTCACATTGCCAACGATTTCCAGGTCCGTATTTAAATATCCTTCAACTTCGGTAACCTCTGCATACTCTTGAAACCGCTTTAAAAATGGATTGAGATAAAGGCGGTAAATTTTGATCCTGGCATCGTATTGACCGTCAACAGGATTGATGTTGAAGCTGGATTCCAAATAGCCCTCCTGTTTGAAATTGAACCTGATGTCTGCGTTGCTTTTCTCCTCCTGGTCCCAGCTGATCTGTGGGATGAAAAATGAAAAATCATCTATGTCTGTTGTATGATCAATGTTCCTGTCTTCATAAACAAATTGAGCATCCTTGAGTTCGAGGTTGGAAAGGATATATTTAAAAGACGTTTCATCTTCAGGCTCCTCCGATTCCTCTTCAGCACTGTGAAAAGCGATCAGATCGTCAAAATTAAAAGTTGAATCCTGTTGAATGATGTTCACATATAAGCCTTGAAGGTAGAATTGTTCAACCACTTTCTTGTTAAAAATGAATTGATATGGTTCAATGTTCACATTGAGGGTGTCGAAGGAAACAAATACCGTTTTCTCGTCTTGTTCAAACATCTTAAAATCGTTCATATGGATATTACCCGTGAAGAAATTAAATCTAAGCCGATTGATGTCGATCTGGCGACCCAACAGCTCCTTACTGTTTTTGATCGCATAGTTTTTGACAATAACAGGAACAATGATCCAACTGGCGATAAAAACTCCAACAATAATGATCAAAGTCCATTTTAAGGTTTTCTTTGTGCTCATATCTAACATAGTACTTGATTATTCAAGTTTGCATCAGACCTTCAATCTGAAAATAAAATCCCTCAAACTTTATTGGTGCATTCATTGAATAAAATTGTTCATAGTAAAATCCAGTTTTAATTTGCCTGATACCAGATAGGGCTTGTCCAGGCTCTTTCAATAATCGTTTTAGCTGATGATTCAGGGAATTTCACACCCGATCTTATCTCATCATATAAGTTCCATCGTGCTGTAGGTATCTGTAAGACCCTGGCATAATAAAATGCTTTTTGTGAGGCCTCAAAGTCGGGATCTGTCCAAACCGTCTGTAATTCGTTGCTTCCTTTGGCCTTGTTAAAATCACCTGTTTTTAAATCTATAGCTGCGTCTAATGGATCCACAGAGCCATCGTCCTTGATTTGTCTTTTGTCTGATACAGCAACATTGTAGATTTTTTCTTTCATTTTTCCTTTTTCCATCCATCCTTTGATGATTTGAATCCGGTCAAGTCCCGGTCCAATAGGGTCTTTTATCGCCCATACGATGAATTGTGGGGTTTTACCATTGACCTTCTTCAAATCGCCTCCCATAGGTACACCTTTGGCATATCCATCTTCGATAAAAGAGTGGTCTTTGTAATTGTTCCCATAGCCATATCCACCGAACAATCGAACCTTTATTCTTGGGCCACTCGTGGCAAAAGTTTCTCTCTTTTTTATTGCGTCCCAAATTGCTTCTCGTGTATTGCTTTGCGCCCAAACGCCTGTCAGGGAACCCGGATTAATATCATAAGCTGTGGCCCAGCCGTCAATTACTTGATTTGTCCTGTTTAAAGCAGTTTGATCAGCATAACCATGGCTACCAACCCCATAATTATCTTCTTCCACATTACCCGGTGTTCCGTTGTGATTGTCAGTGCCTCCAACAAATCCATATTTGAACGGGTTGACCCCCAGATCTTCCTCGTATTTAAGACCTCGCTCCAAACCGTAACGGATATAGTTTCTTTTTTCAAATTTTCGCCCGCTGTAATCTTGAATAGAGTAGGCCAATTCAAAGTCTGCAAATTCATCATTGGGCCAGAAGTCAGGATGTACTTCAGAATTGCCTTTGATCTGCATCATTTCAATTACAGGTTCCATATTCTGACGCATGGTTGCATAGGCTTGTGTTATTGGTTTGCCCTCTATATCGACTTCAGGAAACATCATGCCTTTGCTTCCGTTTGAATTATGTGGGATGGCCAAAAGGGTTGACCCAAGATCTATTTGCTGCTGCATCCAGGCCCAGAGTTTTTGAGGATCCCTGCTTTCATTGGCGCTAAAGGGAATTTCTGGCAGGATGGTATCCCTAAAAATCACATTGCGATGTAAATTACCTGCATTAGGGGCCGAAGTCCATTCAAAGGCATGAAAGGTTGTAAATTTACCCGGTTCATAATATTTTTCTGTGGCATTTATATTTTTGCGCCAGCCTGACATCGTCGAAGCTTTTCCCTGATAAAAATCAGGGTGTGAAGACCCTCCTGTTCGGGCCGGGGTGATCACGTATTTTACAAACAATGCCATCGCATCCTCATAATTATCAGCTTCCCGCATTTGCCTTGCTACCGGATCATCGTAACCAGGGGAGCCCTGGTTCATAAGGGTAAAGGTTTCCCCAAGATATTCCGCATGGTCTGAAATTGCACAAAAATCTAAAGG
Organism: Flavobacteriaceae bacterium; assembly: GCA_024644745.1. Classification (GTDB taxonomy): domain Bacteria; phylum Bacteroidota; class Bacteroidia; order Flavobacteriales; family Flavobacteriaceae; genus Lutimonas. Next base: position 61,282 of record JAHEHF010000004.1, on the reverse strand, counting down.
ACGTTTCAGGCGATGCATACTTCCATTGACCAATACTTCTTCACCTCGAGCAAAACGATAGGCGTCTTCTGGTGTCAGCCGGTTGCCTCCAATAAATGCATCCATGGAAGAGCTGGTGTGCACATGCGTTTCACCAAAATAAGCTTGCTTTTGAGGATCTGACTCGATCATAATTTGCTCCTCAGAAGCGTATGAAACTTGTTTTGAGGCTTCTTCCTTTTGCAAAGTCGATTGTTTACAACTAAATTGCAATAAAATCAACATGAAAATATGGGGAAAATATTTCATATTTTTTTAAGGAGGATTATGATAACAATTACTCTTCTCTGACTTCAACTATTTCATACATGTTCTTACCATCTACTTGAATAGGTTGGTAATAAGTTTCACCAAATTGCACATAGGTTTGTTCCCCAATTTTTACTTCTTCACCTCCTTCAGGAAGGTTAGGAACAATTGTTCCGGCAGTAGCGGGCACTACAATATAACCTTCGGCATTCTGTTCGTAAAAAGCACCTCCATAATAATAATTGCTGCTGTTATCCACCTGGACCTTTTCCGCTTCTTTGGGAATTTCCGGAACCTGGGCCCCTACAGGGGCCTGGACCGCAACGAAACCATCTTCCGTTTTTTGATAATAAGTACCATTTTCATAATGGTATTCTTCATTCTTGCTACTATCATTATCATTGGCAATACTAACAATGATTGCTGTTGTTGCCAGGGATGCTACAAAATAGCCCCATGGATGGTAATAGGGACCCCAGTAAAAAGGCCTGTATGGATGGTAAAAATAGGGGCGATGGCAATAGTAACCAAAACCACCATAGTGATAGGGAGGCCGGCTGTAATGTCTTGAACTTGCATTTACTCTTGTATTGCGACTATTATTCACATTAATATTGACGTTATTATTACCAATTTGGGTTTTGTTACCCACCTTATTGCCACCTCTGTTGGTCGTTTTTTTATTGGTTACTTTATTTGTGTTTGAACCTCTGTTAGTAGACACGCTTTTACTGGGTCTATTTGATGTCACCTTTCTATCTGTTGATTTATTATGCCCACCATTGATAGATTTTTTCGGGGTACTGGGTCTACTCTGTGCTGCTGTGTTTCTATTCGTTGTTGCTTTCCTGTTACTGCTTGCAGCAGGTCTGCTGGTTCTGGCATTTGAAGCACGACTTGTGCTGGGCCGTGATTGTTGCATTGAGCGTCCGCCGCCACCACGTGAAGCTTTATGGCCCATCCTCTGTGCTTCAATCGATAAGGGAAGACAAAAAATAATAAATACTAAAAAGAATATGGTTTTAATTTGACCTGAAAAATAAGAAGTTTTCATATGTATGGGTTTGTTATAGTGTTTATTTTTTAGCTAATATTTCAATTTGTGATGCGCTGGCTGGTGGGATAAAATTAAAAATGGCTTCTGGCAAATTTGGATTCAAAACCCAGTTGTTAAAAGTAGCTTCGTATTGTTCGTTATTCTGGTTTTTGTAAAGGATAAGCTGTCTTTTGGGTAATTTATAAGCGTCATTGGCAATCCACAGTAAAACATCCATTTCTTCATTGGATGCTTTAATAAAAAGACATTCAACATTGTCTATGGTGTTTTTTCCAAGGAATCTTACAGAATCAAAACCGTCTATGATATCATCGGTTAAGGAAGGGTAGAAAAAATCAGCAGCTGGAAAACGAATACCGTAAGTCTGGTGAATGCTGTCAATCATGGCAATAGTATTGTTTGGTGCCGGAATGGTAACATAATTATTTTCATCATAAGAATAGTAATCCAATTCATTTCCATTATACCAAAATCCTTTTTTTCCTTTTGTTCCTTCTACCTGGATCATCAATTTATTTGAACCATCAAAAAAAATGTCGTCATTGGTATAATGTTTAATATAGCCATGATCAGGATCTGTAAAATCAGCAGAGGTAGATAAGGTAAATGAACAAGATTCCAAATCGCCGATCACATCCGCCATATGATCCAAAATACCTATGGCTATCGGGTCATAATTCTCTGATGTGGATTCTTGTGCATTCAGCATAAATAATGAGAATAAGGCAAATAATAGATAGAAGTTTTTCATTTATAAAAAGTTTAGTAAGTGTTTATTAGGTTTGTGAAAGGGGTTGATAACATATTTGTATAAAGTTAGTGCAAATCTTTTAAAATTAGAAATACTATTTTGACCTAGGGTTTATTCTTCATCCTCTTGGTAAATTATCATCACTTGTTAAAATTATCTCAGAGAATCAACCATCACGTTTTTCGGCAAATTTTATTTAGGAAATATAAAAGTTTTTCAGCAAGAAGTTTTTAATTTTGGATTGATCATTGGTCATTGAAGCGATTTTGTAAGTGAATATTTTGCATCACCAAAAAATATATAGCTAAAATGACCATAATCAATGCCAGGGGGAAACGGTAATTCTATATAATGCAATAAAAGAATGTTATTATTAAATAAATCACATTGGATTTAGATATCAAATGTATTTCATTTAAAGATAACTCGAATTAACATTTGATAATTCAAGAACGATTTAAATTTTTCTTGATTCTGGAAAACGATACAGGTGTGATGCCGAGATAGTTAGCTATGTACTTGTCATAGGCATCTTTTAGAAATTGAGGGTTTTTAGTCATCAGATCCAGATACCTTTCCTCGGCAGTCATGGTGATTAAACTGTTTACCCTATAGGTTAATCTTAAAACTGCTTCCTTAAGGCTTTCTAAATAAAGATGTTGTATGCCCTTAATTTTGTTGGCCAATTCTTCAAAATCTGATACAGAAAACATTAATATCCGAGTTTGATCTAGGGATTCAATAGTCAATTTCTGCGGCTGATGCCCAAAAATTGCATCTGCATCAGCTACAAAAATACCCTTTGATCTGAGCAAAATGTTTTTTTCAATTCCAGATTCATTAAGTATATAGCCTCTTACGCTGCCCTCTAAAATAAGAAATGCCATTTTAGAAAATTTGCCACTTTTCAGGATTATGGCTTTACTGGGATAGCTTTTATATTCACATATAGACAATAAGAGGTCAATTTCTTCCAATGAAAGAAAGGGAAAGAAATCCTTTAAAGCCTTCTTAAGTTCCAATAAACCCATTGTTCTTTGTAATAATTATGTAGGGTAAAAATAAAAAAAAAGACCCTGGTTTTACAGCAGGATCTTTTTTAAGCTGAACATAATGATCAAGGTGTGTACCAAATAGGAGAAGTATAAGCTCTTTCAGTAGTCGTCATAGGCGATTCCTTAGGCATTTCCACTCCAAATCTCTTGGCGTCATACGCAGTCCATCTTGGTGTTGGGATCTCAATAACCCTGGCATAATAGAAAGCTCTTAATTTTGGGTCAAAGTCCGGATCTTTCCATACAGAGATCAATTCGGCCCTGCCAATGGTGTTTGACCAGGTGGCGTTTTTTACATCAACAGAGTTACCCACGTCAGGGATTTTCCCATTTTTATCGGCTTTTCGCTGGTCCATATCGCTCCAGACCACATTGTATACTTTTTCTTGTGTTTTTCCTGATTTGTCAAGCCATCCTTTCACAATTTGGATCCTGTCAAGGTTGCCTCCATACGGATCCTTTAAGGCACCGACTAAAAATGTGGGTGATTTTCCGGAGGGCGCTTTGCGCAGATCCCCTCCCATAGGGACTCCTTTGGTGTAACCAACTTCGGCAGGAAGCCTGTTGCGCGCGTCTTCAGCGCTAAAATCCCATCCGCCAAAAAAGCGAACCAATATCCTTGGACCGGTCGTCGCATAAACTTCTTTTCGGGCCATGGCATCAAATAAGGCTTCCCGTGTATTTTCAGTTGCCCATACCCCCGCGTATCCAGAAGCCACCAATTCCCAATCAAAAATTTTATTTCCTTCAAATTCACCAACTATACCGGTTGCTCTGTGGGCGCTTGGTTCATTGCCTGAGTGCTTGCCAAAAAAATTGTCCTCTTCGGCTGTGGCCAGACTGGTATGTGAATCAGTGGATCCGACCACCCCAAACTTATATGGGTTCGTTCCGAGTTTGGCTTCTATTTTTAATCCATTCTTCAGTGCCTCTCTTGCATACTCATATTGCAGCATGTCCTTCGATTTTGGTACGCTAAGGTTTAAATTTCCTTTTTCCCAATTTTCATAATCTGCAAATTCATCATTAGGAGAAAGAAAAGGATGGGTCTCACCATCACCTTTGATCTGTGTGATTTCATATAAAGGCTCCCACTTGATCCTATCCTTGGCATAATTGCCATCAAGGGGTTTCCCATTGGCAGGATTTACCTCAACCGGAAACATGATACCATTGCTCAGGTTGCCGTTATGCGCCAGGGCGAGGACGTTCCCATTCGTTTTTGCTTCGTATTGTTCCATCCATTTCCAAAGGTCTTCCGGATTAAAACTCTCGCTCGTGGTATAGGGAAGCATTTGTCTTGCAAGATTTCCATTATCTCGATACAACACGTTCCTGTGCAGGTTGTTTCCGTTTTCAGTTGATGTCCATTCATAACCAATAATGGTTGTAAAGGTCCCCGGGTCATTGTATTTTTCGGCTGTTTCGATGTACCTGTCCCAAATGGACTGACTAAATTCATCATCCAAAAGGATTTCCGGGATTTTTCCTAAAGCAAAACTGTTGATGATATCCATGGTTGCCATCAAGGCTGTCTTACCACCTTCATTGACCCTGTTGTGCCAGTCTTTAACTGTCGGGTCTCGCATCAAATTCGGCGAGCCTTTGATGATCTCATTCATGGCCCCCATTCCATCAGAATGGTCAGCTACCACCAACCAGTCAAGTGGTCTTGATAATTTCACCTTCTCACCATGAGTCGCTGTAATTTCCTCACCTCTTGCTAACCTGTATGCTTCTTCAGGCCCTAAAGTGGTTCCAAAAGCCCTGGCATCCAATGAGTTGCTTGTGTGTAAATGTGTGTCTCCCCAATAGACCTGCGTCGGAAAATACCGACCTGCATAGGGAGAATATCCTCTTTTTTTATGAATGTTTTCACCTTCTTTAGGATTCATGGTCATTTCTCCTACTTGTTGGGCATAAAATCCGGATGTGCATAAAAATATAAGGACAATTACAAAAATAGTTGATTTCATCATTGTTATGGTTAGGGTTTTTTAATTTTGTTCAGGGGAATACCAGATAGGGGAGGTATAGGCCCTTTCAGTATTGAACAATGGAACATCTTTTGACAATTCAGCCCCGTATTGCAATTTGTCATACAAGGTCCATCGCGGGGTGGGAATTTCAATAACTCTTACATAATAGAAAGCCTCAAGTGCCGGGTCAAATTCGGGGTCGGACCAAAGCCCTTTCAATTCTGATGATCCTATGGCATTGTCCCAGGTCCCGTCACTGACATTCACTGAATTTCCGACAGATGGTAATTTTCCATCTGGACCAACGGATCTGTTACCACTCCAAACGACGTCATAGACCTTTTCATCAAGACTGCCGTCGGCATTCAGCCAGCCTTTGACCATCTGAATCCTGTCGAGGCTTCCTCCTTCAGGGTCCATTAAGGCATATACCATAAAAGTAGGGGCTTTGTCTTGTGAAGCCGTCAGGTCTCCACCCATGGGAACACCTTTTTCGTAACCAAGGCTCACCCAATCTCCTGTTAGATCCTCTTTTCTAAAGTCCCATCCGCCAAAGAAGCGTACTTTCATCCTTGAACCGGTTGTGGCATAGGTCTCCTTTCTTTTCATAGCATCCCAAAGAGAGGTCCTTGTGTTTTCATGGGCCCATACTGCAGCATATCCTGCTGCCAGGGTTTCCCAGGTAGCTACTGTTCCATTTTCTGAACTAAGAAACGGATGGTTCCATCGCTCTTTGCTCGGTTCCACATTGGAAGCCTTACCAAAGAAATTTGAATCATCTCCTGTGGCCAGGGAAGTATGAGAATCTGTACTGCCGATCAATCCGAATTTATAAGGGTTGGTGCCCAGTTCTTTTTTAAACTTCAATCCCAGTTTCAAGGCAGATCTGGTGTATTCATACTGCAGCATGTCTTTGGTTTTCTTCTCACTCATATCAAGATTTCCTTTGTCCCAGTTTTCATAGTCTGCAAACTCATCATTAGGGGAAAGGAATGGATGCGTCTCACCGTCTCCCTTGATTTGGGTTGCCTCGTATAAAGGCTCCCATCTGGCCCGGCGGTCAACATAGGCCTTGTCAAAAGATCTTCCGTCAACTGTTGTCTCGGCAAACATCATCCCGTTGCTCAGGTTCCCATTGTGTGGAATGGCCAGTACTTTTCCTCCTGTATTTTTTTCATAGCCTTCAAGATTATCCCAGAGGCGTTCCGGATCAGAACTGTCTTCATTTGTAAATGGGAGCTGGTTGATGGCTTTGTCACCGTTATCTCTGTAGATAACCACCCTGTGTAAGTTGTTCCCTTTGATCAGGGAGGTCCACTCATAGCCTATGAATGCCGTAAATTTACCTGGGTCATTATATTTTTCAGCTGCATCCACAACCGTTTTCCATACAGGAGTCATCATTTCCACGTCATTGGTCTTAAAAGGCATTTGACCTTGTGAGAAGGTCTTTATGATATCCACGGCAGCATCCCCTCCTTTGCCTTCATCGATCATTTTTTTCCATCTTTTGGATTCCTCATATTTCATGACATGTTCTTTTCCGGCCATCAGGTCAGGAAAGAAACCCATTCCGTCTGAATGATCCGCTATGACTAAAAAATCGAGTGGTTGAGCCAGTTTTGTTTTGATCCCTGTGGTAGAGGTCACCTCATCGCCTCTGGCGAACTGATAAGCCTCATCCATACCGATACGATTGCCAAAGGCGCCTGCATCCATTGAAAGGGCGGTATGAAGGTGGGTATCACCAAAATACACCTCAGTCGGGTATTTTTCAGTTACAACCTCTCCCGATTCTGCAGTTTCAGGTAAATTTTCAGGATTATCTTTTTTAATTTCCTTCTGACAGGCAAAAAGAAGGCACAAACTGGCTAAAAGAATAATGTTCTTCATTGGGGAAAAATTAAGTTAATGTTTGGAATAAAGTTAAAGAAAATTTGTTAAAAACAGGAACAGTGGGAGCTTTCTTTAAAAAACAACCCCATAAATATGGATATTTGACAGGAAATTATGACTATTTTTGAATCAAAGATAAATGATACTGTGAAACTTGTATTTGCCACAAATAATCAATACAAACTAAGAGAAGTTCAGGAGCTCCTGCCGGAGGGAATAGAAGTTTTAACTCTTCAGGATATTGGCTGCCATGAAGAAATTGAGGAAACCGCCTCCACGCTTGAGGGGAATGCCAAAATTAAAACGGACCATGTTAAAAACGGATATGGATATGATTGTTTTGCAGATGATACAGGATTGGAGGTATCTGCTTTGAATGGTGCCCCAGGTGTCTATTCTGCCCGTTATGCAGGTGAGAATGTCACTTTTGACGACAATGTGAATAAAATGCTGTCGGAACTTCGGGGTGAAAAAAACCGAGAAGCGAGGTTCAGAACTGTCGTTTCGCTGTTTTGGAAGGGAAAACAGTATTTTTTTGAAGGTGTTTGTGTTGGACGTATTGAAGAAAAAAAATCAGGGGATCAGGGTTTTGGTTACGATCCGATCTTTACCCCTGAGGGCTATCAGAAAACTTTTGCTGAAATGAGTTCCGAAGAAAAAGGGGAAATTTCACATCGTGGCAAGGCCATTCAGAAATTGGTTTCTTTCTTTGAGGACAAGGTCTAAAACAGTTTGGTCTGAGGGTCACCATCATCCTCATCTTTACTATCTTCTGAAGCATTCTGATCTTTATTTTCGCTTTCAATGACCTCCTCTTCAACAAGTTCTACGTCATTTATTTCAGGTTCCTCATAAGGCAGGGGATCGAGCAGGTTGATGTCTTTTATTTTTTCTGTACTATATTGATTACCAAGTGCTTTAATTCCTTTTACTGCAATAAACTCTTCAAAATTCAATATTTCATTATCCAAGCTTCTTTTTGAATAAATGACTTCGGCCATCGGACGGTGATCCATTGCCACGATCTGTAATTTTGAATCGGGGTGATCGCTGATGAATTTTTCTTCCCTGTCTGGATGTTCTACCATAAATCGCTTTACGTAATAACGCTCTCGTTCACCGTCAAAATACATGGCGGAAATAGGTTTGTTCGGGTTCCATTTTTCAAGAACGATCATGTCATTGTCAAAATGGGTGTTCAGATTGGGGATGATCGTCTTGACCTCTCCTTTCTGATTGATGATCAGAAGCCTGTCATCTGCGGTGAACTCCCCTAAAAGGTCACCTCTGGAATCCACATTGAGTCGCTGAACCGTTTCATCAAACCAGATCTTTCTTGGTTTTAGAGTGGATACACCTTTTTCTTTCAGTTCAATTTTTTTCAAAGGATATTTTGTTACAATATTCCCTTTACTGCCCCTTCCTTTGATGGACAGGTCGGCAAGGTCAATATCCCATTTGATTTTTTTTACGCTTCCGGCAGCTCTCAAATTGACCGTAATCAATTCGGCTTCCCCGTTCGGATTTGCAGTAAAATAGACAACTTTTGACCCCTTGGTTCCGCTTGTGAGGTCGTATTCTCGATCTCTGGTAACCGAAGTGACCGCAAAACGTTTCATATAGGTCACACCACTCTTACCGTCTTTGTACAGCATGTTGTAAATGGTTCTTTTGTCATTCTTTTTAAAAACCGCTGCATGGATAATGTTTTTACCTACAAAAGTTTTGCTGTCTACTTTTGTCACCATCATTTTTCCATCCCTTTTGAAGACAATGATGTCATCAATGTCAGCACAATCTGATACGAATTCATCTTTTCTCAGGGAGGTACCGATGAACCCTTCTTCGCGGTTCACATATAATTTTGCATTGGCCATGACCACTTTCGTGGCAACGATATCCTCGAAGATCCTGATGTCGGTCTTGCGATTCCTGTCTTTGCCAAACTTCTCCTTTAAGTCCTTAAAATAGTCAATGGCATAATCTATAATATGCTCAAGATTGTCCTTGACCTTGGCTATTTTCTCTTCAAGACCTTCAATGAATAATTTTGCTTTGTCTATATCAAACTTTGAAATCTTCTTGATCCTGATCTCTGTAAGCCTGATGATGTCTTCTTCGGTTACGGCCCGCTTCAAATGTTTGATATGGGGTTTTAAGCCCAAATCAATGGCTTTTATGACACCTTCCCAGGTTTCTTCTTCCTCAATGTCACGGTAGATTCTGTTCTCAATGAATATTCTTTCCAGCGAAGAAAAATGCCATTGTTCTTCAAGTTCCGCCAGTTGGATCTGCAATTCATTTCGGAGAAGATCAACCGTGTGCTCAGTTGAGTACTTCAGGGCATCCCTGACACCTATGAATACAGGTTTGTTTTCCTGAATGATACAGCATAGCGGAGATATGGAAACCTCGCAATTTGTAAAAGCAAACAGCGCATCTATGGTTTTATCGGGCGATACGCCTGAAGGCAGATGGATCAGGATTTCAACTTCCCTTGCCGTATTGTCTTCAATTCTCTTGATTTTGATCTTGCCCTTGTCATTGGCCTTTAATACGGAATCGATGAGCGAGGAGGTCGTTGTACCAAAGGGGATTTCATTGATCACCAGGGTAGTTTTATCACGCTGAGAAATTTTAGCCCGAACCCTTACCTTTCCACCTCTTTTCCCGTCGTTATAATTACTGACATCCGCAACACCCCCGGTCAGAAAATCTGGAAAGATCGAAAAACTCTGACCCTTTAAAATTTTGATGCTAGCCTGAATCAGTTCATTAAAGTTATGTGGAAGGATTTTTGTTGAAAGTCCAACGGCGATTCCTTCAGCTCCCTGAGCCAGAAGCAAAGGAAACTTAACGGGCAGGTCAATGGGTTCTTTTCGCCTTCCGTCATATGAGGCCTGCCACTCTGTCGTTTTAGGGTTGAAAACGACGGCAAGGGCAAACTTCGACAGTCTTGCCTCAATATATCTTGAGGCCGCCGCTCTGTCACCTGTAAGGATATTTCCCCAGTTTCCCTGCATGTCGATCAAAAGTTCCTTTTGACCCAGCTGAACCATGGCGTCTGCAATACTGGCGTCACCATGCGGATGGTATTGCATGGTATGTCCTACCAGATTGGCGACCTTGTTGTATCTGCCATCGTCGAGGTCCTTCATAGACTGCATGATCCTTCTTTGCACTGGTTTAAAACCGTCATTGATGCCCGGTACAGCTCTTTCCAAAATCACATAGGAAGCATAATCGAGGAACCAGTCTTCATACATTCCCGTTATTTTGGTAATGGTGTCCTCGTTTTGATTTAAATCCTGCTCTTTATCTTCTTGTTCAGCCATTGATGCCTCGTCAGATTTTATTGGTTCTCCTCGATCAAGTCCAGCTCGACCTTCAGGTTGTTGATAATGAATTTTTGTCTTTCAGGGGTGTTCTTACCCATATAGAATTCCAGAAGTTTGTCTATTGAAGTCTCTTTGTTCAGCATGACCGGATCAAGCCTGATATCTTTTCCGATAAAGTGTATGAATTCATTGGGGGAAATTTCTCCAAGTCCCTTGAATCTTGTCACTTCAGGTTTGCCCTTCAGTTTTTTCAGAGCCAACTGCTTCTCATTTTCAGAATAACAGTAGAAGGTTTCCTTTTTATCCCTTACTCTGAAAAGCGGGGTCTCCAGGATATACAGATGTCCTTCTTTGATCACTTCAGGAAAGAACTGGAGGAAAAATGTGATCAAAAGCAGTCTGATGTGCATTCCGTCAACATCGGCATCCGTTGCAATGACAATATTGTTATAACGCAAATTTTCGATGCCGTCTTCAATATTGAGCGCTGCCTGTAAAAGATTGAATTCCTCATTTTCATAAACGATCTTCTTGCTCAAACCATACGAGTTGAGGGGTTTTCCCTTTAAGCTGAAAACCGCCTGGGTGTTCACATCTCTTGATTTCGTTATAGAACCGCTCGCCGAATCGCCCTCTGTGATAAAGAGGCTGCTGTCAAGGCGGTCATCCTTTTTCATGTCATTCAGGTGAATTCTGCAATCCCTTAACTTTTTATTGTGCAGACTTGCTTTTTTCGCTCTTTCCCTGGCAATTTTTCGGATTCCGGAAAGTTCTTTTCGCTCCTTTTCAGCCTGCATGATCTTTTTGAGGATCTTGTCTGCTGTTTCTGGATTTCTGTGCAGGTAATTGTCGAGCCTTTTCTTTACAAAGTCACTGATAAATGCCCTTACGCTAGGAAGATCACCTCCCATTTCCGTTGAGCCCAGCTTGGTTTTGGTCTGGCTTTCAAATACGGGTTCCATCACTTTGATGCTGATGGCACAAACTATCGATTTTCTGACATCCGAAGCATCAAAATTCTTGCCGAAAAACTCCCTTATCGTTTTAACGATTGACTCTCTGAAGGCATTTTGATGCGTACCGCCCTGAGTCGTATGCTGTCCGTTGACAAAAGAGTGGTATTCTTCACTGTATTGCGATTTGCTGTAGGTCAGGGCCACTTCGATGTCATCGTCGAGAAGGTGAATGATTGGGAACAGTTTCGATTCTTCAGCAATATTCTCGTCAAGAAGGTCTTTTAAGCCATTTTCAGAACGGTATTTCTCACCATTAAAAATCACCGTAAGACCCGTGTTGAGGTATACGTAATTTTTGATCATTTTAACGATGTATTCGTTTCTGAATTTATAATGCGGGAAAATATCAAGATCAGGAATGAAGGAAACCTTCGTACCCTTTCTAAGCGTTGAGGCTTCCTGGGGCAGGTCATTGACAAGATTTCCCTGTTCAAATTCGGCTACTTTGGAAGCGTTGTCCCTGATAGACTGAACCTTGAAATAGGAGGAAAGGGCATTAACGGCCTTGGTACCAACCCCGTTGAGACCTACTGATTTTTTAAAAGCCTTAGAGTCGTATTTCCCTCCGGTATTCATTTTAGATACTACGTCAACCACCTTGCCCAGCGGGATGCCACGCCCGTAATCACGGACGGTAACCATATTGTTCTTCACAGAGATTTCAATGTTTTTCCCTGCACCCATGACATATTCATCAATAGAATTGTCGAGCACCTCCTTGATCAGGATGTATATGCCATCATCAGGAGCCGTACCGTCACCCAGCTTACCGATATACATCCCCGGACGCATTCTGATATGTTCTTTCCAGTCTAGCGAGCGAATATTATCTTCGGTATATGAAGTATGGTTTGACATGAAGTAATTGGGTTATCTAGCGTTGCTAAAGTAACAATTAAGGGCTAAAAATAAAATTGTACAACAATTTTTTATTAACACAGTAATTAAAAATGCCCGTATATTTTAATTTGCTATTTTTACTGATGCTAAGCCTTAAGAAATGATAAAAAAGCACCTCCCTAATTTTTTCACTTTATTGAATTTGTTTTCAGGAATGATCGCTGTTCTGATGGCGGCAACCGATGAGTTGGTTTTGGCGGCATATTTTGTTTTTTTAGGAATTTTTTTTGATTTTTTTGACGGATTTTTTGCAAGAAAATTCAAGGTTCAGGGCGAATTGGGCAAGCAGCTGGATTCTCTGGCTGATGTAGTCACCTCAGGGGTTGTGCCTGGAATTGTCATGTTTCAGTTGATGCTATATGCCACGAAAAAGAAATGGTTTATGGAAATGAGCTCAGAAACAGGAAGCTGGCAGGAACCCCAGGAGGCCTTTTATTTTTTCATTCCTTTTCTCGGTATCATCATTACGCTTGCCGCAGCTTACAGACTGGCCAACTTCAATATTGATGAGAGACAAACTACCTCATTCATCGGTTTGCCTACTCCGGCCTTTTCAATTTTTGTACTGTCGCTTCCCTTGATATTGGTTTATTCTGAGTATGATCTCTTTGCTCAGGCATTGCAAAATATTTATGTTTTGATCGGAATAACATTGGCAGGTTCCTATTTGATGAATGCAGAGATCCCATTGTTCTCGCTGAAATTTAAAACGTATGACTGGAAAGGAAATGAGGTTAAATATGTTTTTCTCTTGGCAACTGTGGGTCTGTTGATCGGCTTTAAAACGGTGGCGATCCCCCTGGTCATCATACTTTATGTTTTACTATCAATGGTGGGTAATTATATTTACAAAAAAAGGATTTAAAATAAATTAAATCCTTGTTAAATAATCTCTTATATAATATTATTTACTTTTTTGGTTTAAATGAAAAATGCTGACCGCCAATGGACGCCTCATACATCAATCCACCTTTGGTTTGCGTGAATACCGCCATTCCTCCTTTGAAGGCTATATCTACCGAGGCGCCTGCAGTTATGGCCACTGCAGATGCCTGCCCATCGAATTTCACTTTTTTATTGGTGAATTTTTTATAAGCTGTTTCATTTTCAAAAAAGATGACCTCCATGTATTGTTGACCTCCCAATTGAAATCCAATGGTGGCTTGGCTCAAGGTTGACTCACCGGTGGGTACATGTCCTTTGAATACGATCCCTTTTCCTCCGGCACCCCCGATGCCAATGGCTGCTTTTGTCACTCTTGGGAATACCGCGTAACCATAAGATTTGTCTTTAAAAGACTGAAGTTTAGGTGCTTTTTCAATCATTGCTGCCAATGCTTTTTCAGAATCTTCGATCAGATCTGCTTTCCAGCCACCTACCTGGGCCGCAAGGCTCATGGAGCTGCTCACTGCAAGCATTAGGACAATGGCCTGAAATGATTTCATATTAAACGTTTTCATGAATATGGATTTAGAATTTATTTCTTTCAAATTTAAGGAATTTCTGAAGATTTAGTTTTATCAATGTGATGGTTTTTTTCAAAAAAAACTAAAAATTTGATTCATAATTCGGTACCATAATTTTCTGATTTATAAATAGTTTCTTAGCCAGAAGTGTATCTTTTTACCTGTATTTGATGAAAAAATCAGCTTAGAATACAATTTATGATGCTTTTTTCTGTTATCTGATTGTTATTATATAATGATTTAAATCTTCTCCCTGTTTTGTCATTATTTTTTTCAACGTTACCGTTTAATTAAATAAGTGTTATGAAAACAGTGTTCCAAACCCAATGCTTACAATTTTTATTTTTGTTGCTGTTCATGAGCTCATTCACAGGCTGGGCCCAAACCACAGTTCCGTTTCAAAAAAGATATGAAACTGCAGGAATCAACGGCGATCTTACTATTATCGGAAATTCAATTTTAGGAGAATCTGCCGATACACCCTATAATGGTGATACGCAAAACAATTTCATTGATATGGTGTTTGTCGATATCGATAATGACGCCTCCACATTCAGTTCAAGTAGCGCAACCTTTAATACGAGCAACTGTAACCGAGTTGTATATGCAGGTTTGTACTGGGGAGCCATAGCGACTCCTGCAACACCTTTGCCAGAGCAGGTCAAGTTCAAAATACCGGGAGGATCCTATCTGGACCTCACCGCTGATACAGCCATCGACAGGATCTACTATAAGGATGTTACCAGTCTTCTGAGCGCATTGAACAATCCTTCAGGAGAATATTTCGTAGCCAATGTGAGTTCAACGGAAGGGATTAATTCATCCGCAGGATGGTCTCTGGTCATCGTTTATGAAGACCCCAATGAATCAAGAAAATATATTTCAACATTTGACGGATTTTCAGCCGTTCGAAACGAACCGAACAATGAGGTGGATTTTAATTATTCAGGGTTTACCACACCGCCATCAGGGCCTGTAGAGGGACGGGTTGGAGTTGCAGCACTCGAAGGTGATCTGGGCTGGTTTGGTGATCAAATGCTTTTCAAGTCAGACGGTAATGCAAATTTTACTGCCTTATATGATGCTGAAAATAACGTTGACAATTTTTTCAACAGCAAAATAACAAAAGACGGCGCTCAGGTTACAGACAGAAATCTGAATAGCACGAATACCCTTGGCTGGGACCAGAAGCTGTTAAATTTAACAGATTTAAACCCTGGAAACACCTTGATCGGTAATGGAGAAACTGGGGCAACGGTAAGGGTAACCAATAATATAGGGGGAGATCATATCTATACTTTCCTCAATACTTTTGCCATCAATATCATAGAGCCCAATCTACAGGTGATCACCAGCGTTGAAGATACGTCCAACGACCCAATTACCTACCAGTCTCCGGTGCCATTGGGGTCCACAGTTTGGTATAATATCGATTTTAGAAACATCGGAACCGATAATGCTCAAAACACCTATATCCTCAATACTTTACCGATCAATGTAACCCTTGATGAGGCTTCAATTGAGCTGCCTTCAGGAGTGACCTATACCTTTAATGAGGCTTCAAGAGAATTGAGATTCGAAATAGATAATTCACTGGTTGAGCGCAAAATATTGTCAGAGACTCATACCATACGCTATCAGGTAACTGCATCGAGTGATTGTTTTGACTATTCAGATGCCTGTACCAATTTATTGGTAAACAGCATTTCATCTTATTACGATGGTGAAACTTCAGGTCAGAACGTTTCAGGGCAACCGGGATTATACGGCATCAATGGATGCGGTCTGGGTAAAATAGGATCCATGGACCTGTTTGTCGATACAAGTTCCTGTTCATTTGATTCCGAACTGTATTTCTGTAACAATAACCTTACTTTCTCAGGAGACGAAGGCTATGATACTTATATCTGGACCGATGAAAACGGGAATGTGATCGGCAACAGCAAGGAAGTAACCGTAAACGGTACAGGCGTATATACTGCAACCCAAAGAAGAACAGGTTGTACAGAAACCATAAGGGTGGTCACTGTTCTTGGTCTTGATGTCACGGTAGATCCATCTGACGCTTTGTGTAAAGACAGCAATGGTAAGGTGGAAGTGACGGTCAATGAGGATTCCAGCCAATACACTTTTGAGTTGTATAAAAATGGGACCATGGTCAATTCAATTGTAAAAACCATGAATAATCATGTATTCTCAAATATTGACATCGGTGATTATGAGGTGAAATCGATAAATGCAGATGGTTGTTTTAACGTTTCAGAATTTTCTATAGACGAACCCACTTTGCTGACCTCGACTTCAAGCAAGTTGTACAACATAACAACCTGTAACGGAGAGATCCTTAACGGAAGCCTTGAAGCCAGTGGAGCAGGAGGAACCCCACCATACGAGTACAGCATTGATGGCGGTCAGACTTATCAAGTAGAAAATTATTTTTCCGTGGCAACTGAAAAAACCTATGAGGTCACTGTAAAAGATGCCAATGGTTGCACCAGTATTACCAATGTAGATGTTGGATTTGATCCTGAAATAGAATACACCATCATTGAAGAAGACATCATCTGTGTAGGTGATACTGATGGCAAAATAAGTATTGATGTGACCAACGATCAGGGTTATCAGGTGACCTACAGTATGGACGGTGTGAATTATAAGGCAAGTCCAAATTTTACAGGATTGAGCAACGGGGTTTATGACCTTTGGATCAAAAAGGAAAATGAATTTCACGTATGTGAGACCCAGCAAACCATAGAGCTGGAGCAATTGATCTATATGGAACTCAAAGCCGAGACTGATTTTTCATGTGAAGGTGCCAGTAATATCATTATTGCCTCTGTAGACCCGATTTATGAAGGTGAGGTCAATTATATTCTGGACGGCAGCCTGACACAGTCTTCCGGTATTTTTGAAAATGTGTCTCAGGGCAAACATACGGTTTCAGTAAGTCATAAGGAATTCGGTTGTGCTGACACTCCTGTTGAGGTTACCGTAGAACAATATGTGCCCATCACTTTTGAAGTAGTGGAAACTGATATCAATGAGTATACAGTCGTGGCAAGTGGCGGCGAGCCGGGTTATGAATATAGTTTCGACAGCGCCGATGATTTCAGTGCCAATAATATCCTCGATTTGAAGAATTCAAGAGAAACCAGAGATTATGTATTCTATGTGAAGGACCAGCGGGGCTGTGTGGCCGAAAAAACCATTTTCCTCGAATTCCTCGATATCGTGATCCCTGATTTTTTCACTCCGGAAGGTGATGGAATCAATGAGACCTGGTATCCGATAAACATAGAGATCTATCCAAAGATCACGGTGAAGATTTTTGACAGGTACCAGCGTTTGATCGCAAACTATGAAGGCAATACAAATAGCTGGGACGGAAATTACAAAGGCAATCCGCTCCCGAGTGGAGATTATTGGTACGTGGTGCGATTGAATGAAACAACAGACAACAGAGAATTTAAAGGAAATTTCAGTTTAGTTAGATAAGAGGTCATGAAAAAAGCAATTATTATAGTCATATTATTGGTAACATCCTTGTCTAATGCTCAGGAGTTCAAGCTGACACCCTATACACAATACCTGGTTGAAAATCCGTTTTTGATTTCACCAGCCTATGCGGGAGACAGTGAAATGAACAGGCTGAGGTTAACGAGCGCCTTTCAATGGGTAGGATTGAGTGATGCACCAAATACGCAGACCTTGTCATACGATGCGCATATTCTTGAAAAATCAGGAATCGGAGGTGTCATCTACTTTGACAAGAACGGTAATACGTCTCAGCTGGGAGGACAACTTTCTTTTGCCCATCATTTGACCATTAATACTTCGAATGAACAATATATTTCATTTGGATTGTCATACAAATTCACCCAATTTAAGATTGATGTGTCAGATTTTGACAATCCCAATGATGATCCTAATATAGGGGCTGATATCTCATCTCATAATTCGAATTTTGACGCCGCATTTTTATACAAGATCCAAAGGTTCTATTTCAGTTTTAACGCAGCCAATATTTTAAACAAAAGTGTCAAGGTATTTGATGAATCAGAACCCAAAAAATTAAGAAATTACTATATATACACCGGATATATTTTCGATCTGGATGACGGACTCATTGAACTTGAGCCTTCGATCTATTTCAAATATTATGAAAGTGACGCACGATCTATTACAGATTTGAACATAAAAGTCAAAAAAATCACGGATGACGGGTATTTTTGGGCTGGTTTTAGCACAAGGTTTATGAATGACCAAAGCTTTGATCCTCTGGCAGTTGTGCCACTATTAGGCCTGAAAAAGAAAGATTTTTACGTTGGATATGCATTCCAATACAATATTAATGAAGCAAATGAGTTAAATCATGGAGGGACACATATGCTGACACTCGGATACGATTTTGAATCCAGAAGAGGCAGTCCCAGATGGTAAGGCTAGAAAAAGAAAAAAATTTTTTGAATATAAATTTTCGCTGCTATGAAAAAGATAAAAATAATTCTGTTTTTAATGTTGTTCGTTATATTGAGTTTTTCAACTTTCGGATAATTTTGGATTCGAATAAGCAAACTCCCCGTCAGCAATAATTATTAAACATTTAATTAAAAGGACAATGAAAAGTTTCAAAATCATTTTTGCGGTATTATCCTTAACACTTTTGAGTGTTCAGGGCAGTTTCGCTCAAAAGGAGCCTCAGACGGAAAAAGAAGTAGTAAAGACAACCAAAGAGAAAACACCTCTGAAGGTAAAAGAATCTTTAAAGGATTATTCAAATTATAAAATTGCCAATGAGGTAACTCTTGTCAGAAATAGAGACAGAGAAATATATAAGTTCAAAGTCGAAAAGGGAAGTTGGTCGCATTATTTACTGATCAATGAAACCGGTAAAATCATAGGAATAGAAACAGGTGAACATTAAAGCTTAAAGTCATCTGGAAAAATTTTTTGATAAATTTTTCAGATTTGTTTGTATGTATGCCCTATTACCAACCGGTAATAGGGTTTTTTTACAAATTGAGTTTCTTCTTCCGCTCTTTTAATTCAAAAGTTTCACCCAGATAAACCTTCCGCACGAGTTCATCATCAGCCAGTTCTTTCGGGGATCCTTCTTTCAGAATACCTCCTTCAAACATGAGATAGGTTTTGTCTGTAATGGCCAATGTAGCCTGTACATCGTGGTCAGTGATCAGAATCCCTATGTTACGGTCTTTCAAGTGGGCTACAATGCTCTGAATGTCTTCGACTGCGATGGGATCTACACCTGCAAAAGGCTCATCAAGCAATATGAACTTGGGGTCGGAGGCGAGGGCACGCGCAATTTCTGTTCTTCTTCTTTCGCCACCCGAAAGCAGATCTCCTCTGTTTTTCCTGACATGGTTCAGACTGAATTCTTCAATCAGGGATTCCAGTTTTTCCTTTTGTTCTGCCTTGCTCAACTCTGTGAACTGAAGTACAGACATGATATTGTCTTCTACCGACAGTTTTCTGAATACGGAAGCCTCCTGTGCCAGATACCCAATACCTCTTTGAGCACGCTTGTACATAGAGTCTTTTGTGATCTCGATATCGTTCAGAAATATCCTTCCTTCATTGGGTTTGATCATCCCTACGATCATATAAAATGAAGTTGTCTTACCAGCCCCGTTCGGCCCGAGCAACCCAATGATCTCACCTTGTTTGACTTGAAGAGAAATGCTTTTTACAACTTTTCTGTTCCCGTACATTTTCATGATATTTTCCGCTCTAAGGATCATATTGAATCTACTTTTTTTTGTATTTGTCATTAAGGCCTTTTCCCTGGTCAATCATGGGAAGAATTTTTTGTAACCTGTCGCTTATTGTTTTTTCTCTTTTTGCAGTTGCAATATATTCAGCGTATTCTCTTTGCTTGCCCGGAGGAAAGGCTGAGAACTGTTTCGCTGTGGTTTTATGTTCCCTAAAGGCAGCTGACAATGCCTCAGGAATTATGAGTTTCTCTGACTTTTTCGGAATTTTTACTGATAATCCTTTTTTTTGGTTGTCTATTGTTTCCTGAAGATAGCTTTTTAAGACCTTTTCATTGATGTCTTTGGCCTTGTAAAGGTGTAGTTGTCTCATCGCTTTTGTTTTGCCCTCCTGGGCGTTGTGAAGCATCTTTTCCGGATCACTGAGAAGGGCTCCCTGAAAGAACCATATTCCAACATGTTTTTTAAAAGCACCGATGCCAACAAGGTTTTTTGAATCAAAGCTATAGGTGGGCATACCCCATTTGATGCTTTCCTCAAAAGGGTGCATCATAATGATCTCTCTGAGCCTGTTGAGTAATTCAGCATGGATTTGATGCCCGGCAATATAAGTTTCGACGTCCATTTATTTTTATTGGCTATTTTTTTACCAATTCTTTTGAAGCCTCCTTGTTTTGTTTTCGGATGATAAATTTAGAGATTTTTATACTAACCTCGTAGAGAATGACCATGGGGATCGCAACAATGACCTGACTGATGATGTCCGGCGGGGTGATGATCGCCGCGAGGATCAGGACGAGTACAAGGGCATACTTGCGGTATTTCTTTAAAAATTCGGGAGTAACGAGTCCCATTTTGGTCAAAAAATAAATGATAATAGGCAACTCGAAAATAAATCCGGACGACAGGCAGGAAGCTTTTAAGAGCCCTGTGTAAGAACTGAGATCAAAATTGTTTCTAACTTCGTCAGCCACCCTGTAACTCCCTAAAAAGTTTATAGAGAGCGGTGTGATCACATAATACCCAAAAAGGATCCCTATAAAAAATAAAAAGGAGGTAATGATGATAAAGCTCCTGGCATTCTTTTTTTCATTTTCATACAGTGCGGGTTTTATAAATTTCCAAACCTCCCAGATGATGTATGGAAAAGCCATGACAAAACCAAAGGCGATCGAGGTCCAGATGTGCGCTGAAAACTGTCCGGCCATGGTTCTGCTCTGAACGATAAAAGGAATTTCTTCGATACAGAAACCATCAGTACCCAGGCTTTTAGAAACAGAACACAAAAATCTGTAAGTAAAAAATGAAGGGTCCTTTGGAGCCAGAAGAATCTTATTAAATATAAAATCCTTCATCATAAAAGCCACCATGGCGAAGGCTAAAATTGATAGAGAAGATCTTACTAAGGTCCATCTCAAAACTTCAAGATGGTCTAAAAAGGACATTTCCTCTTTTGATTCACTCATGGTTCAGGGTTTAAAATTTTTGATATTGCATGTATAATGAAAATAAATCCTACTCATTCCTGTACAAGATCATTTATATCAAATAATTCCTTCTTTTAACAAATCGTGAAAATGAACCACTCCCATGTATTTGTCATTTTCGGAAACCAGGATCTGCGTAATATTATTTTTTTGCATGATATCAAGTGCGATCACGGCCATGGTATCAGAATCGACCTGAATGGGATTTGCACTCATGATGTCACCGGCTTTCAATTCACTGATGTCCGTATTTTTTTCGAGCATACGTCTCAAATCACCATCTGTGATAATACCGATGATCCTTTCATCCTCCACAACGGCAGTTGTTCCCAATCTTTTTTTGGATATCTCCACAATTACATCCTTTACAGAGGTATTTCTATACACTTTCGGTGCTTCATTATGGGCCACAATTTCATCAACCCTCAGGTACAACTTTTTGCCAAGTGTTCCGCCGGGATGGTATTTTGCAAAATCCTTGCTTGAAAAATCTTTTAAATTCAGCAAACATATGGCAAGAGCATCCCCAATAACCAACTGGGCAGTTGTACTCGTTGTGGGAGCCAGGTTGTTCGG
This sequence comes from Flavobacteriaceae bacterium, assembly GCA_024644745.1. Classification (GTDB taxonomy): domain Bacteria; phylum Bacteroidota; class Bacteroidia; order Flavobacteriales; family Flavobacteriaceae; genus Lutimonas. Next base: position 39,744 of record JAHEHF010000004.1, on the reverse strand, counting down.
ACAAGCCTCTTTTTCAACATAGGAGCTCAGGGTATGATCAGCCTGTTTTCCTAAAAAAGAGTCAGGATTCCCTGTGATGGCAATGATCTCATTGCCATAATTTTTAATCAGGGGCAACAATACTTTGATCTCAGGTGTATTGCCGCTTTTAGAAATACAAATTACCACGTCTGATTTCTGGATATTTCCAAGATCGCCGTGAATGGCATCTGCCGCATGCATGAAAATGGCCGGTGTTCCGGTTGAATTCATAGTAGCCACTATCTTAGCTGCGATATTGGCACTTTTCCCAATTCCTGTTACAATGACCCTGCCTTCGGATTTGTAAATGGTCATAACAGCTTTCTCGAAGTCTTCATTGACCAGTTCGGCCAGGTTTTTTATGGCATCTGCCTCGATAAGAATTGTATCTTTTGCTGTCTGTAAAATGTTTTTGTCCTTTATCAATACTTTGTATTTATTTTTAAAAATAATATATTATATTTATAGTATGATCTTTTTGAGTTTAAAGATCGTTAAATTCAAATCACTAACTCCCCCTCTCAAAAATTTGGCACTAAAGTTGCAAAAATATTCAAAAATAGATTAATAAGAGGATGAAAGTAACAAAAATTAACTTACAGGAATATTTGAAAAAATATTTTGGTTTTAGTAAGTTTAAAGGTTTACAGAAAGATGCTATTGAAAGTTTGATCGAAGGTAATGACACCTTTGTGGTCATGCCTACAGGAGGTGGAAAATCATTAATATACCAATTGCCTGCGCTTATTCTGGAAGGAACGGCCATTGTGGTTTCCCCGCTTATCGCTTTAATGAAAAATCAGGTGGATGCCATCAGGGGCATTTCATCCGAGCATGGTATCGCCCATGTGCTGAATTCATCATTGAATAAAGGAGAGATTGCCAGGGTTAAAGGCGATATTGAGAATGGAATTACCAAACTCTTGTATGTGGCTCCTGAATCACTAACCAAGGAAGAGAACATTGAATTTCTCAAAAAACAGAAGATTTCTTTCTTTGCCATCGATGAGGCCCATTGTATTTCAGAATGGGGTCATGATTTCAGACCTGAATACAGAAACCTTAGAAATATCATACACAAGATCGGTAAGTTTCCGATCATAGGTCTTACGGCAACGGCCACAGAAAAAGTACAGGAAGATATTTTAAAGAACCTGGGGATTACAGAAGCCAGGACTTTTAAGGCATCTTTTAACAGGGCCAATCTTTTTTACGAGGTCAAACCAAAGTCAAAAGATGTCGATAAAGATATCATCAGGTTCATAAGGAACTATAAGGGAAAGTCAGGTATCATTTATTGTCTGAGCAGAAAAAAAGTAGAAGAAATTGCTCAGGTGCTTCAGGTGAACGGAATTAAGGCCGTGCCTTATCATGCAGGCCTTGATGCCAAGACAAGAGCCAAACACCAGGACATGTTCCTCATGGAGGATATTGATGTTGTGGTAGCGACCATCGCTTTTGGAATGGGAATAGACAAACCCGATGTTAGATTTGTGATCCATCACGATATTCCGAAAAGCCTGGAAAGTTATTACCAGGAAACAGGAAGGGCCGGCCGGGATGGAGGCGAAGGGTATTGCCTGGCATATTATTCCTATAAAGATATTGAAAAACTGGAAAAATTTCTTTCCGGAAAACCAGTTGCGGAGCAGGAAATCGGTAACGCCTTGCTGCAAGAGGTTGTTTCTTATGCCGAGACCTCCATGTCGAGAAGAAAATTCCTGCTGCATTATTTTGGAGAAGAATTTGATGAAGTAAATGGAGAAGGGGCCGATATGGATGACAATATGCGCAATCCTAAAAAGAGAACGGAGGCCATGAAGCAGGTTCAGACCCTGCTTAAAGTGGTGAAAAAAACCAAAGAAGAATATCGGGCCAAGGAAATTATCAACACGCTTATAGGCAAGGAAAATGCCCTGCTGGTCTCTCATAAAACACATTTGCAATCTATTTTTGGTATCGGCAAGGAGCATGATGACAAATATTGGATGGGTTTGATCAGGCAAGTTATTGTTGCCGGCTTGCTGAAGAAGGAAATAGAACAGTACGGGGTACTGAAACTTTCAAAGGAAGGAAAAGACTTTTTAGAAAAGCCCCATTCTTTTCTGATGACTGAGGACCATGTTTATAATGAGGATAACGATTCAGGTATCATTGTCAATGCCAAAGGTTCGGGTGCCAGTGTTGACGAAGAGCTGATGTCACTTTTAAAGGATCTCAGAAAAAAGGTATCCAAAAAATTGGGTGTTCCTCCGTTTGTTGTATTTCAGGACCCTTCTTTGGAAGACATGACCTTGAAGTACCCGGTCAATATGGCTGAATTGTCAAATGTACATGGTGTCGGCGATGGAAAGGCGAAAAAATACGGGAAGGAATTTGTTGAATTGATCAGTGTTTATGTCGCGGAAAATGATATTACAAGACCGGATGACCTCATCGTCAAAAGCACAGGTGTCAATTCAGGATTGAAGTTGTATATCATACAAAACACAGATAAAAAACTACCCCTTGCAGATATTGCACATTCAAAAGGGCTTGAAATGGGAGAGCTGGTGAAGGTGATGGAGCAGATCATTTATTCGGGTACAAAAATTAATATAGACTACTGCATTGACGAATTGCTGGATGAAGAGCAGCAGGAAGAAATACTCGATTATTTTATGGAAGCTGAAAGCGATAGAATTCAGTTGGCGCTCGATGAATTTGACGGAGATTATGATGATGAGGAGCTCAGATTGATGCGGATCAAATTTATAAGTGAAGTAGCGAATTAAAATTGCGCTGAAAAAATTTTATGGATAAAAACAAGAAAAAGGTTGAACCGGAAAAGAGAGATAAAAAAAGGATCAATGAAAAGTTCTATCTTAAGGAACTTGAAAAATTACAGATTGAGCTCGTAAAATTACAGGACTGGATCCAGTACAAAGGACTGAAAGTTGTCGTTATTTTTGAAGGAAGGGACGCAGCTGGGAAAGGTGGGGTCATCAAAAGGATCTCACAGAGTCTCAACCCGAGGGTTTGTAAAATTGTCGCGCTTGGAACACCTTCCAGTAAAGAAAAATCCCAATGGTATTTTCAACGATATGTCCAGCATTTACCCAGTGCGGGTGAAATGATCCTGTTTGACCGAAGTTGGTATAACCGGGCAGGGGTGGAGCATGTGATGGGTTTCTGTACCCAGGATGAATATAACGAATTTATGCGTTCTTGTCCTGAGTTTGAAAGGATGCTGATCAGATCAGGGATCATTCTCCTGAAATATTGGTTCTCTGTTTCCGATGAAGAGCAGGAAAGAAGGTTCAGGGCACGGATCAATGACCCCATGAAAGGGTGGAAGCTCAGCCCGATGGATCTAAAATCAAGAGAGCACTGGCTGGAATACAGCAGAGCAAAGGATGAAATGTTTAAATACACCGACACAAAACAGTCTCCATGGTATGTTGTTGCCGCTGACAATAAAAAAAGAGCAAGATTAAATTGCATCGATCATTTGTTGAGCAAAATTAAATACGAGGAGATAGAAGGTGAAAAAATTGTGCTGCCCCCAAGAAAAGAAGACAAGGGCTATGTCAGAACCCCCTTTGCGAACCAGACCTTTGTTCCTGAAAAATACTGATGCTTATAAGCTTATAAAAGCAACCCCGAAACCTATCAAAATGGCTATGAACTTTTGAAGGTTAAAGCTATGATTTTCAGAGGTCTCGAATAGAATTGCTGTTGATATGTGTAGAAATACGCCAATAATGATGGCATTTATATAATTTTCATAGGCATGAATCATTGGGAAATTACCTGCCACCCAGCTACCCAAAGGACTCATAAACGCGAACAGCAATAAGAATAGCAAAACATAAGCCTTTGACAATGAGGACCGTTTCAGGAACATGGCCAGTATAATGGCAATGGGTAGTTTGTGGATGACAACCGCATACAAGAGATTGGGGTTGTCTCCTAAACCAAGAGGCATTCCCTCTAAAAATGCGTGCAGCCATAAACTTGATAAGAGCAGCCAGGGAATCTTTTCCTGAAAATCATGTGAGTGCAAATGCCCATGTTCCGCTCCTTTCGATAAATATTCCAAGCCTGTCTGCAGAACGATCCCAATAAGAATAAACACACCGATGTTCTTGTGCGCCTCCTCAAATACTTCGGGAATGAGATGCATAACCGTGACAGACAACAAATAGGCTCCGCTGAATGATAAAAAGAGTTGCAGATGTTTTGAATTGGGCCTGAGCAGCTGAACAAGTCCAAAGCCCGCAATTACCGGTATAATAAGTGCCAGGTAAATCATTGTATGATCATTATTAATCGTTCAGAATGATGTTCGTCATATTTCTTTAAAGCATAATCACCAAATACGTGCTTTATTTCCAGTCCGGCCAATTGGGTAAATTTCTCCATTTTGTTCAGATCAAGAGCCTGCACCCTTTCTACATATTTTCTCGATCTGTTTTCAAAGTTGACCTCAATTTCTTTTGTGATAAATTTTTCTGATACCTTTTTCCTAATTGTAAACTCAATTCCTTTTTTTGTAAAATGCTGGTAGGGTTCCAGGTCCTTGATCACTTTCTTCAGATTTAAAAAATCAACCGCAATGTGTCCTCCCGGTAAAAGGGCGTTTTTAAAATTCTTTAAAATCCTGATATTGGTACTTTCCTCATTAAAATAGCCAAAACTTGTAAACAGGTTGAAGATGGCGTTGTATTTATGGCTCAGGGGGTCGCGCATATCGTGAATGGTAAACTTCAGCTCTGCATTTTCGAATCTTTTTGCATATTCAATGCTGTTTTCCGATATATCGGCTCCTGTTGTTTTAAAGCCCTCTGCATTCAAAAAGACGGCATGTCTTCCTTTGCCACAGGGCAAATCCAAAATGCGATCCCCTTTTTTCAGCTGTAAAAACCCGACCAGGTTTTTCATAAAGAATTCTGCCTCCTCATCATTCCTGTAATCATAAAGCACATGATAAAAGGGAGTGTTGAACCAGTTTTTGAACCATTCTTTTTCTTCTTGCATAGTTTTCAAAATCAAACAAAAGTATGAAATTATATGTATTGGAGATCAAACTTTCAGTTTTTGTGAGAATTATGCATCAGCTTAAATCTTTAGCTTATTTTTGCCTTATGGAAGAAAATTTTGAAATGCTTGCCAAATCACTTTTTGGCTTTGAAAATGTGCTGGCGCGAGAATTGAGGAATCTTGGAGCTCAGAATGTCAAGGAAGGGGTGCGTCATGTTAAATTCAAAGGGGACATCGGTTTTATGTACAAGGCAAATTTAGCCTTGCGCACGGCCATTAGGATCCTTGTACCCATCCATACCTTTATGTTGAACAGCGAGGATGATTTGTACAGAAACTTATCAAAGTTTACCTGGGAAGATTATTTAGACCCTGAATCCACCCTGGCGATCCATTCTTCCGTCCATTCGCCCATTTTCTCGAATTCACATTATGTTTCCTTGAAAAGCAAGGATGCCATTGTTGATTATTTCAGGCAAAAGTACCATAAGCGCCCTAGCATTGATCTAAAACATCCTGATGTTCAGTTCGATGTTCACATACAGAATAATGTATGCACCATATCCTTGGACAGTTCAGGAGAATCCTTGCACAAAAGAGGATATCGAAGTGATACCAATATCGCTCCCATCAATGAAGTTCTGGCAGCGGGTCTGGTACTTTTAACCGGGTACGACGGCACACAGCATTTTGTTGACCCCATGTGCGGAAGCGGAACCATTTTGATTGAGGCAGCCATGATTGCCAATAATATTCCAGCCAATATCAACCGTCCTGAGTTCGGGTTTGAAAAATGGAAGAATTTTGACGAGGAGCTCTTTAAGGTGATCCATGACTCCCTGTTGAAAAAAATCCGTAACGCAGATAAAAGCATTATAGGCTTTGATAAGGCTCCGTCTGCCGTGAGAAAGGCTCAAAACAATATAATGAATGCTTCCCTTGAAGAATTTATTAAAATTGAACGGAAAAACTTCTTTAAGGAGAAAAATCCGGTTGAGGGTAAAGTCATTGTACTATTCAATCCGCCCTATGGGGAACGACTGGAAGTGGATGTGCCTGTTTTTTACGGTAAAATAGGAGATACCCTGAAGCAGGAATACACAGATACTTCGGCATGGTTGATCACCTCTGATTTTGAGCAGGGTTTAAAGAATGTCGGCTTAAGAACCTCTAGAAAAATAAAAGTATACAATGGTAAACTAGAATGCAGGTTCGTGAAATATGAAATGTATTCAGGAAGCAGGAAAAGGAATAAAATGGATTGACATACTGCACTGTTACCTAGAGAAACTGAACTTTACCTTAGAAGGAAACGAATGATCCGAATTGAAGAAATAAGTGCTGAGGATACCTATCCAATTAGAAAAAACATCTTGAGAAAAAACATGAGCCTGAGCCATGTCATGCATGGGGATCTGGACCCGGAGACCTTGCATCTGGGAGTTTTTGCGGAAGAGGAACTTGTTTGTATTGGAAGTTTTATGAAGGCTTCTTTCGAAGGACTTTCCGGCTCGCAGTACCAATTGCGTGGCATGGCGGCCAGAGAAGAAAGCCAGGGGAAGGGTTTTGGTAAACTCCTCCTTGAGAGGGCAGAGCTGATTCTTTCAGGTAAAGGAATCGACATCATCTGGTGCAATGCCCGTATTACCGCCGTCGAATTTTACGAAAAACTGGGTTATCAGGTGATGGGAAAACAATTTGAAGTACCACAGGTGGGAGCTCATTTTAAAATGTTTAAGGTATTGAAATAGTCGCTGCCTGCAGATGAATTCCAAAATCACGTCTTTATAAGATTTCTTTTTTTATTTTTATGTAAGGATTCATTAATTCAAATTTTATATTTTGAAAGAACATATCATTATTCTTGCATTACTGCTTACATTTTCGATTTGTTCTTATGGGAATAATTTTATTGTAAAAGATACGATCCTCAAGCCTTCCCAGGTGATAGACTCTCTTGTTTTCAGTGAGAATTTAGATTGGTCCGTCAGATTGGTCACCAATTTCAAACAGCAACAATTCAGGCTCAAGAATGAAAGTGGTAAATTGCTTTACATGCCTAATAACCCTTTTGGAGTCGGTTTCGGAATTGCCAATCAAAAGATGGTCATCGATGTCATCATTAACCTTAAGACAGGAGAAGAGGAAGAGCATACCACAAAATTTGCTGCGGAAGGAGCGATCATTTTAAATAGGAACTTGTTTGGTTTTACCCTGGAAAATGTAAATGGCTATGAAGTTTCCAGTCGCCAGAATTCAGACGAGAATTTTAGAGATGATATCAGGATGTTCTCCTTAGGACTTGAATATTTGCGTGTTCTTAGTAAAAGCACAATTACCGTTCGCGGTATGAAATCTGGTTTGCCTGATCAGCAAAAGTCTTTTGTTTCTTATGGTTTGGGAGGTTTTTTTCTAATGAGGCAGATGGAAGCTGATGCTTCGATCATACCGGTTCCTGATCGGGAATATTTCAATGACCAGGCCGAGATATACGATTATTCTGGTATTGGAGCTGGCGTGCTGGCAGGATTCAATGCCTATTTCGCCTTGCCTGCAAATTTTTTCGCTACGGTATTGGTAGCGCCGGGAATTGGATATGAATATAAATATGTCAAGACTGAAAATGACAATTACAGCCCTTCCAACCCACTGCTACTCAAAACTGATTTTTTTGCTTCCCTGGGTTATAACAGGAAAAAATTCTATGTTCATTTTACTTTTGGTACAGATTGGTATTTTAGCAGCCTTAATTTTGGAAATGACGTGTTTTTGAGTGTGACAAAGTCAAAAATTGCGGTAGGGTATCAAATTGGAAAAATTTTTAAAAAGAAAAAGCCTTTTGAATAAGATCTGGTATTGATCCAAAAAAAGTATAAAAAAAACCGTTCACTTGCGTTACGGTTTTTTCTATTATTCTGTAGCGAGGAGCAGAATCGAACTGCCGACCTCCGGGTTATGAATCCGACGCTCTAACCATCTGAGCTACCTCGCCATCACCATTTTTAAAAAGCTGTTGCAGCTTTCCAAATTTTGAGTTTGCAAATATAAAAACAAATTCATTCAGGACAAGTAAAGAGGTCTAAAATATTTAAATAAAAAATATTTTTTTTAGAAATAGATATTCTATATATTGCCTTCATTAAAAAAAAAGCATGTCAAAGAAAGTTAGAATAGATCTGGAATTTCCAATTCACGCATCTCCTGCTTTTTTGTTTCAATATATATCAACTCCTGATTCTTTGGGAGAGTGGTTCGCGGATAATGTAAATTCAAGAGGAAAGCAATATACATTTATGTGGAATGATTCGGAAGAGGTTGCGACTAGAATTGCTCAAAAAACAGATTTGTTTATAAAGTTCAAATGGGACGAGGATGATGATGAAGATACCTATTTTGAATTCAGAATAGAAGTGGATGACCTGACCAAAGATGTTTCTCTTTTGGTTGTGGATTTTGCCGATGAGGATGAGGTTGAAGAATCCAAAATGTTTTGGGAAAATCAAATCGCTGAACTCAAACATGTTATCGGAGGATAACAGCACCTTATATTTTTAAAAAAAGCCTTGATCTGTCAAGGCTTTTTTTATTTTTGTCAATCAAGCTAAAAATAGAAAAAAAATGATCAATTTTAACGGGAGACTGATTGCTGATAAAGCTTTTAATCTGGGCCTGAAGAACAGAGCTTTCAAATACGGAGACAGTGTTTTTGACACCCTTAAATGGGAAAATGGCCTCTTGTATTTTGTCGAGGATCATTATTTCAGACTCATGTCTTCTATGCGGATGCTCAGAATGAAAATTCCCTTGAATTTTACTTTGGAATATTATGAGGCACAGATCAGAAAAACCCTAGAAGAGAGTCGTGAAAATAAAAATGCAAGAGTCAGGGTCAGCGTATACAGAGCAGATGGGGGCTATTATGCCCCACAGACCAATGAATCTGATTTTTTGATCGAGGTTGCCCCAATAGAAATACCAAGGCATGAAAACTATGAAATCGAATTGTACAAAGATTTTCCCGTGGCTTCGGGTTTGCTGTCAACCATCAAGACAAATAACAGGATCATCAATGTGCTTGCAAGTGTTTATGCCACAGAGAATGCATATCAAAATTGTATTTTGATCAATGAAAAAAAGGAGGTTGTAGAGGCCATAAACTCCAATATATTTCTTATCCGTGGAAATCAAGTGATAACTCCGCCACTTGACTCTGGCTGCATCAACGGAATTGTAAGGAAAAAACTTATTGAAGGGCTTCAAAAAAGAGATGACCTGAAAGTTCTTGAGCTTGCTGTTTCCCCTTTTGATCTGTTGAAAGCGGATGAAATCTTCTTGACCAATTCGATCAACGAAATCCAACCTGTGGATCAATACAGGAAAAAAAGATTTTCACAAGAAAAAACGAAAGAGATTGAATCCTTTTTCCACAGTGACATTAAAAAATAAAATTAATTCAGGCTCGGGTCGATAGGAGCGTTGGCCCATAATTGATAGATGCCTCCAAATTTGATCAATTCATCTTTCCAGAAGCTGTTGTGATTGATTTTAAACAGATTCTTAAAATTGTTTTCCACAATCAGCCAAGAAGTTGTCTGAAGTTCTTCTTCGAGTTGTTGTTCACTCCAACCTGAATATCCCAAAAAGAACCTGATGTCATGTTTTGAAAGAATGTCTTCTTTCAGGAGATCCTGAATGGTCTCAAAATCACCACCCCAATAAATGCCATTGCCAATTTCGATACTATCAGGTATCAATTCAGGCACTTTGTGAACAAAATACAGATTGTCTTCAGAAACCGGTCCGCCGATATATACATTGAGTGAAGACTCAATATCAGGAATGAGGTCATTTATGGTATAAGGAGATGGCTTGTTAAAAATAAAACCAACCGAGCCGAGGTCATTATGTTCGGTCAGTAAAACAACTGACCTGTTAAAGGAGCTGTCGCTTAAAATAGAAGGTTCTGCTATCAGCAATTTCCCTTTTGTCGGTTTTAAAGTTGTCATACTAAATAAGTTCTGATTAAATGTACAAAAAAATAATTAATAAAAAAACCCTCCGAAAAAAGAGGGTTTTTATATAAATTTCGTTGTGATTGACTAGTTCACTGAATCTTTTAATTCAGATCCTGCCTTAAATTTAACAACCTTTCTTGCAGGTATTTTTATTGTAGCTCCAGTTTGAGGATTTCTTCCGTCTCTAGCAGCTCTTTCAGAAACTGAAAAAGAACCGAATCCTACCAATGATACTCTACCCCCTGTCATTAATTCACCTGTGATGCTCTTCATCATAGCGTCTAATGCTTTTCCAGCAGCAGCTTTTGAAATCCCGGCATTAGTTGCCATAGATTCAATTAAATCTGATTTGTTCATAATTAAAAATTTTAAAATTGGTTAAATATTCATTTTTTTGCCTTTCAATAGCATAACAAATATAGATTTTATAAGGGTTTACGCAAGTTTTAGGCCTCAAAAAGGTTCATATTGTTAATAATTAACTTCAATTTGTTGATAAACTTGGAAATAATGAAGTAAAATGTCCCTAAGTCCTTACCATTATTGTGTTTAGATCAATTTGCAATTCTCTTTGAAATCATATCCGTTGCGTAAACTCAGGGCATCCATTTTACGCTTCCCTGCCATTTTTAATTCAAGGATGTCAATGTATCCTCCTGCCACCGCAACCATGATTTTCTTCTTAGAGATGAGCAGACTTCCTGCTTCCTTCTGATGGGATTCATCAATCATTTTCGTTCTGTAAATTTTGAGCTCAATGGTTTCTGTTCCATTGTGCAGCATCGTCCAGGCACCAGGATAAGGGCTGAGGCCTCTGATCAGGTCAAATATTTTCTTTTTGGGCCAATTCCAGTTGATCCTGCAATTCTCCTTATTGAGCTTCGGGGCCAGTTTTTCCGTCTTGTCTTCCTGAGGTATGGGATCTGCGTGACCGTCAATAATCATTTCAACGGTGTCCAGTACGAGCTTGCTGCCCTGGTCCATCAACTTGTCATGGAGTTCTCCTGCTGTTTCTGAATCTCCTATTGAAATACGCTCCTGTTTCAAAATAGCGCCTGTGTCAATGTCCTCATTAATGAAAAAAGTAGTGACTCCGGTTTGATTCTCTCCATTGATTATGGCCCAGTTGATCGGGGCAGCCCCTCTGTAATCGGGTAACAGGGAGGCATGCAGGTTAAAAGTGCCGAGTTTGGGATTGCTCCAGACCTGAACCGGAAGCATCCTGAATGCAACTACGACTTGAAGGTCAGGTTTTAATGCATCCAATTGATTTAAAAAAACAGGGTCCTTTAAATTGGTCGGCTGCAAAACTTCAAGACCCTGCGAAAGGGCATATTTTTTTACGGCAGATTCATTTAATTTGCGGCCTCTTCCTGCAGGCCTGTCAGGGGCGGTTATGACCCCAACGATATGATAACCTGATTCTATCAGTCTTTTTAACGAAGCCACGGCGAAGTCGGGCGTACCCATAAAAACAATGCGAATATCTTTCATTCCACCCATTCAAATTTCTTCTGCAAATTTAAACGGATAGAATTGCTTTCAACCATTAATTGCAAGGTTTTTACCACATCTTTTTTATCGAGCTCGAGCGCCATAGCTATTTCATTGGCATTTAGGGAACCGGAACCTTGAAATAAGCCCTGTATTTTTATTGCCATGGAACGATAATTTATCCGTGCCGTTTTATTTTTATCCAAACATACATCACACAGGCCACAATCTTGAATATCCTTTTCGCCAAAATAGGAAAGCAACTGAACTTGCCGGCAAAGATGGTTGTTCTCTATCAGAAGCCGCATGGCCTTTGATTTCGATAATTTGGTTTTATTTCTTAATTCGACATGTCTGGAGATGGCGTGATAAACAAAATTGTCTTCTCTGGGAACAAGAAATTTGAGTTGAATAAGCTCAGTAGCTCTTTTATAGCTGATGACTTGATCATTGTCAAGCAAGTGAAGCGCAGCGACAACCTCTTTGAAGTTCAGATTCAATTTTTGTGCAAGCAGTCCCTCACTTATGGTGATCATCTGGTCATGGATCCCCCCGTAATTTCTCAACAAAAGCTGTAATACCTTGCCCGGTGTTTTTTGCTGGTGCTGGATGTCGTAAAGCCTGTTCCCTTTTTCTATGACTCTTACTCTTGAGCGTTGATTCGGATATTGATTGTAAAACAATACATTTTCATGATGCAAGTGGTTGATGGCTGTTAAGGTTTTCACCAATGGGAGTTTATAGGTCCTGCTGAACTCCTGGAGGTCAAAATCAAAAATTGATTCTGACAATTCACCCTGCCCAATTTGGTAATAATCATTCAGCTTCTTGTATACTTTTTTACAAAATTCAGCTGTGGCCATTGTCTTCTCTAACATGTTCCTGCTATTGTGAATGATACCATCATTATAGAGCAGCAGCGCACTTGAATTGACCTGATCTCTTCCTGCACGTCCAATTTCCTGCATATAGTTTTCAGGACTTTGAGGAAGGTGGGTATGAATGATCATTCTCACATTGGCCTTATCGATTCCCATTCCAAATGCATTGGTTGCCACCATAACCGGATTTGTTTCCTGTTTCCAGCTGAGGAGTTTCCTGGTTTTTTCATCATTTGAAAGCCCCCCGTGGTATGAAGTGGCAGCTATATTTTGCCGGTTCAGGTAATTTGAGAACTGAATGGAATCTTTTCTTGTTCCCACATAAACAATAGCTGGTTCTGTAAGCGGCTTTAACAGCTGGCACAGGGTGCCCAGAATATCTTCGGTGCGAAGCATTTTAATTTTAAGATTGGGTCTTGCAAAGGATCTTTCAAAGACCTGGGCCTTCTCAAGTTGTAAATGTTCCATGATGTCCTCTTTGACCCGGGGTGTGGCAGATGCGGTTAAGGCAATGAGAGGGGTTTCAGGGTGCAGTGCTGTCAAAGCAGGTATTTTCATATAAGCTGGTCTGAAATCATGCCCCCATTCTGAAATACAATGTGCCTCATCAATGGCGATCAGGCAAAGTTTGAGTTGGGCAATTTTCTCCTGAATGAATTCAGATTGTAATTTTTCAGGAGAAAGGTATAGAAATTTGTAGCCGCCAAACTGCAAATTGTCAAAAGCCATGATGGTTTCATGCCTGTTGAGTTTGGAACTCAGCATCATTCCCCTGATTCCTTTTTTTTCAAGACTCTGTACCTGGTCTTCCATGAGGGCTATCAGAGGTGAAATGACAAGACAGATCCCTTCCATCATCAGGGAGGGGAGTTGATAGCATAGTGATTTTCCGGCACCCGTGGGCAGCATGACAAAGCTGTCCTTTTGTTTGAGGACATTTTCTATGACAGCAGCCTGAGGTTCCTTGAAATATTGGTACCCCCAGTGTTTTAACAGCAATTCCTGAGCCCTTTCCATCTTATGATTCCAACGCATTTAAAATAAATTCCACCCTGCTTTCTATTTTGTTTTCAGGAACCGTAATAATTTCATAATCCAGCTTTTGATAAGCTTTGACCAGGAAATCATAAATAACCAGGGATTGCTCGTAGGTCTCGTATCTTTCATTATCTGTTCGATAAATGTCCTTCCAGGGAGGCATCATAAAAATTTTGTTGTATCTGAATTTTATGCTTTGACGGAAAAAATTCATGGGATAATCCAGTTGTACGTAATTAAGATATCCGAAAATATCGGGAATTCCTCGGTCAAAAAAAACAATATCATGGCCCAGTTCCTCAGCGTTCTGAAACTGATCGATTCTGCCCTGTAGCAGCATTTCACTGAACAGCAAAGGCTCTTTTAAAAACAATTGTTCAACTCCTGTCTGCTGGGCCTCTCTTGTAATCATTCTTGAAATTTCAGGCATACAGGTAAACTCCAGTTTCATTAATTTTTCAATGACCGTAGATTTACCGGTCCCGGGACCTCCGGTTATGACTATTTTTTGCTGTTTCAAGGATTGAGAATTATTCTTATTCCAAATTCAAAATTAAGAAAATAATAATTGTAAATTTGTAGACTTTAAAAATTGAAATATTGAGCGATGAGCAAGGAGTCTGAATTTTATAAAAAATTGAAAGTGAGCCTCATAGAGACCACTACTTTTCCCACAAAATACATGTTTAAGTTTATCATTCCTTCGAGTGATGAAAAATTCAAAGAAATCGAAACCATCTTTGACAATCTGGGGGCAGTAATCAGTTCAAAACCGTCTAAAACAGGGAAATATACAAGTCTAACCATTTTGGTAAAAATGGAATCGGCAGATACAATAATCTTAAAATATCAAGAGGTTTCCAAGGTGGAGGGCGTTATTTCTTTGTGATATTTTTAACAGCTGTTTTAAAAAATAAAAAATATTTTTGACCGTTTTAATCAAATCCAAAACAGATAGGAAACATTTGAAAATGAGGATAAAAAAAGTTGTCATCTTATCTGCACTTCTTATTGGGGGCCTGATGCAGGCTCAGGATCAGGACAAGGTGCTTTTCAGTATTGAGGGTGAAGAGGTTTATAATGATGAGTTTATAAGGGTCTTTGAAAAGAACAAGGACATCCTGGTTGATGAGCAGCAAAAGGATTTTAAGGAATATTTTGATCTTTTCGTTGATTTTAAACTGAAACTGAGACAGGCCCGTGACATGGGTCTGGACACTTCAAACACCTATATTGAAGAACTGCAAAAGTACAGGGAGCAACTCATACAACCTTATCTGCAAAACCCGGAGGCAACAGAAGGCCTGATCAAAGAGGCTTATGAAAGGACCATTGAAGAAGTACGTGCAAGTCACATTCTGCTAAAACTGGAGGAAAATGCAGCTCCTAAAGATACACTTGAGGCTTATCAAAGAATTCTTGAGGCAAGAGCCAGTATTCTTGCGGGTGACCCTTTCGACAGTGTTGCGAAAACATATTCAGAGGATCCTTCAGTTAAAATAAATTATGGTGATCTGGGTTATTTTTCTGCTTTTTCCATGGTTTACCCCTTTGAAAATGCAGCGTACAACACCGAAATCGGAGAAATTTCAAGCCCTTTCAGGACACAGTTTGGCTACCATATATTAAAGGTCAATGACAAAAGAAAATCCCCGGGGGAAGTTCAGGTTGCACATATCATGGCTAAAAATGATAGCCTGAATGGTGATTCCGCCAGGCAAAAAATTGACGACATTTATAAAAAGCTGGAGCAGGGAGGCGATTTTGGTACCATAGCCAAAGATCATTCAGATGATCCGAGTTCCGCTCAAAAGGGAGGCGTATTGCCAAAATTCGGTACAGGCAGAATGATCAAGCCCTTTGAAGAGGTCGCATTCGGCCTGAAAAAAGAGGGAGATTTTTCAGAGCCCTTTCAATCGGCTTATGGATGGCACATTTTAAAGCTACTCAAGAAATATCCGGTTCCTTCTTTTGCAGATCTCCATTCGAGACTTGAGGGCAAAGTCAAAAACAGCAGCAGGGCAGGCTATGTTGAAAGATCCCTGGCGCAAAAAATAGCTATGGATTATGACATAGCAACAGACCGGGACAAAGTGTATGCCTATGCTGGATCTGCTGAAATGAAAAATAAAAATGATACAATTTTAAGGATTGTTAATGAGTATTATACTGCAAATGATCTTTATGAATTCAGTAAGCAGTCAAAACAAAAAAACACCGGCGACCTGTTTGAAGAATTTAAAAATGCGATGATCATCGATTATTACAAGGCACATCTCGAGGAGACCAGTCAGGAATTTGCACTGACCTATCAGGAATACCGTGATGGATTGCTTTTGTTTGAATTGTTGCAAAAGGAAATTTGGGAAAGAGCTGAAAAGGATTCCCTTGGTTTGGAACGGTTTTTTGAGCAGCGAAGAGATGAATATGTCTGGAAAAAAAGGGCGGCATTCACCATTGCAAGCTGCACTAAAAGGGAAAAGGCTGAGATCGTTCGGGAATATATGCAGCAGGAACTGCCGGCTGATAGCATCAAAAGCCTTGTCAATGAAGGTGCCACCATTCATGTTTTATTCAGTAAGGGAAAATTAGAGGAAGGTAGTTTGAAACTTCCTTCACAGTATCAGTTTGAACAAGGTGTTTCTGAAATTTTTGAAGAAGAAAAAAATAACTATACCATCATCAAGGCATCTGAAATCTTTGAGCCGCAACAAAAAGAACTGATGGAAGCCAGAGGAGAGGTGATGAACGATTATCAGAATCACCTTGAAAAACAGTGGGTGGAAAATTTAAGGAATACCTACAAAGTAAAACTAAACCATAAAAACTACAGAGAGCTGAAACTGCGGTTTTCGAATAAGGTATGAGAAGGATGATCACCTGCATATTGATATGTATCACCTTGTTTTCCTGTAAACAGGAAATAATAGATGAAGGCGTCGTCGCAAGGGTGAATGACAATTACCTTTATGCGTCAGATCTGAATACTGTTTTACCAGAGGGACTTAGTAAGGAAGACAGTTTGCTGTACCGGAACAATTATATCAAAGTATGGGCCACCAAAGAACTGATGCTGGAAAAGGCCAGGATCAATGTAGAAGATGACAATAACGAGATCGAAAAACTGGTAAGAGAATACGAAGAGGAGCTTTTGATAGACCGTTATAAGAAAGCATTGCTGCAGCAGGAGCTCGATACAGTGATCACAGAACAGGATTTAGATCTTTATTACGATTCAAATAAAAATGTTTACAGGCTCAATGAGGATCTAATTCAATTAAAATACATCCATTTCAGTGCTGACCTGAGCGACAAAAAAGAACTGATCAAATTGTTTAAATCAGACAAGGATGAAGATCTGCAGGTTTTGACGGAAAGGGAGCTTGAATTTTATTCATTTACTTTCAATGACAGTATCTGGGTAAATTACAATGAAGTTGAAAAAAAACTTAGCTTTTTGAAGGAGGAGCAAAATTTAAAAAAGAATCAATTTATTCAGAAAGAAGATTCATTAGGAGTATATTTGCTGACAGTTAGAGATATTCTTCATAGAAATGAAGTTGCCCCTAAAAGTTACGTGATTCCGACAATCAGACAAATGATCTTGCACAAACGAAAGCTTGAACTCATGAATAGTATTGAAAAAACGATCATTGTGGACGCCATAAAAAACAAAAAATTTGAACAGTATTAAGATGAAAAGAATATTTTTTATTGCCATAGCGGCTTTTGTGTTGCAAATCCAGGCCCAGGAAAAGATAAAAATTGATGGAGTTGCCACCGTTGTTGGAGACAATATTGTATTGGATTCAGAAATTGATGCCTTTAAACAGGAATTGATACAGCAAAGCGGAGGACAGGCAGAAATAAGTGATTGTGAAATGCTTGAGCGGATCATGAACCGGAAATTACTGGCGCATCATGCGGTTATTGACAGTGTGGTGGTCAATGAAGGAGAAATCCAGCAGCAGGTGCAGCGCAAAACGGATTATTTTACCCAGCAGCTTGGCTCACCTGAAAAAATGCTTGAGCTTTACGGATTTGAGAATATGAAGGAGCTCAAGGACGAATTGTACAGAGTTGAAAAGGAAGGTCTCCTGATCCAGAAAATGCAGCAGAAACTGACTGACGATATTGATATTACTCCTGAAGAGGTGAAAAGGTATTACAATAGCCTGAAGGAAGAAGACAATTTACCCGAGATCGGGGCCGAGATCGAACTTTCGCAAATTGTTCTCAATGTTGAACCCACAGAACAGGAAATTCAGAAGACCATAGACCGACTCAATGAGATCAAGAAAGAAGTGGAAGATGGAGGTAATTTTAAAATGAAAGCCATTCTGTATTCAGATGATCCGGGAGTAACCCAAAACAGTGGTTTTTATTCCATTGAAAGAAACAGTGCCTTTGTAAAGGAATTTAAAGAGGCGGCTTTCAGTATGGAAGAAGGCGAAATTTCTCAGCCTTTCAAATCGGATTTTGGATACCATATTCTGATGGTGGAAAAAATCAAAGGGAAACAAAGGGATGTATACCATATACTGATGCAGCCCAAAGCAGATGAATATGCAGCAGAGAAGGTCAAAGACTCTTTGACAAAATACCGACAGCAAATTCTAAAAATGGAAATTCCTTTTGAAGAAGCTGTTTTAAAATATTCACAGGATAAGGACACACGTTTGAGCGGCGGGGTATTAATGAATCCCGTTTCGGGCGATACCCACTTTGACCTGACTCGAATGGATCCGGAACTCTATTCAAAGGTGAGTAACCTGGAGGAAGGGGAAATCAGCGAGGTGTTCTTGGATCAAACACGTGAAGGAAAAAAAATGTTTAAGATCCTTTTGCTTAAAAGCAGAACCGAGGCACACGTAGCTGATCTCAAGGAGGATTATGTAAAGATCATGGAGCTGGCACTGCAAAAAAAGAAAACAGAATCCATAGAGAAATGGTCTGAGGACAAAATTCAGGATACCTATGTCAACATCAATGAAGTTTACATGCCCTGTGAATTCAAGAGCAATTGGGCCAAAAAATAGAGCTATATGTCTGATGTTTCCAAAATCAACAGCCTTGTCGAAAATTACCAGCTCTTAAAAAAAGAGATAGGAAAAGTGATCGTCGGGCAGCACGATGCCGTTGATCATGTATTGCTATCGGTTCTTTGCGGTGGCCACTCCCTTTTGATCGGGGTCCCCGGATTGGCAAAAACCTTATTGGTGAACACGGTTGCCAAAGCGCTGGGACTTGATTTTAAAAGGATACAATTCACACCCGACCTCATGCCTTCAGACATTCTTGGAAGTGAGATTTTGGATGAGAACCGACATTTTAAATTTATTAAGGGACCAATTTTTGCCAATATTATTCTGGCTGATGAAATCAACCGTACACCCCCAAAAACACAGGCAGCGTTGCTTGAGGCCATGCAGGAAAAATCGGTAACGGTGGCCGGACATCATTTTAGTCTTGACCTGCCGTTTTTTGTTCTTGCGACGCAGAACCCAATAGAACAGGAAGGCACCTATCCCTTGCCCGAGGCTCAGTTGGACCGGTTCATGTTCTCAATCTATCTGGATTATCCATCTTTTAAGGAAGAAGTTTTTGTGGCGAAGAACACAACCAACGATGAAGATATAGTGGTCAACCCGGTTTTCACCCATAAGGATATCATAGAATACCAGCACCTGATCAGAAGAATTCCCATTGCAGACAATGTGGTCGAATACGCGGTAAAACTTGCAACCCGTACAAGACCCAATCAGGAACATGCTCCTGAGATCGTTAAAAATTATATTGACTGGGGTGCCGGACCGAGGGCTTCCCAAAATTTGGTTTTGGCGGCAAAGGCCTTCGCTGCGATTCATGGTAAATACTCTCCTGACATAGCCGATGTACAGGCGGTTGCACATGGCATTCTGCACCATAGGATCGTAAAGAACTATAAGGCTGAAGCAGAAGGGATCACCGAAACACAGATCATCAACGCTTTATTGTAGCGTAAATTGCTCATAAACAAAACTTTAAGCACTTCATTCTATTATTTTCAAATAATTTTAAACAAGCTTTTGTCAAAACAATAATTTGTTCTTATATTTGCACGCCTTTTGAGCGATTTCAGATTTCAAAAGGTGGAGCTGTAAAAGTATGAATTCCTCTTGGCGTTTGAATCGTATAAAAATCTGTCAAACAAAAAGATACAAATTGTAAGACACATGTCTAAACTACAAGAAAAAATTGAGCTGTACACTGCGTCCGCAGAAAAACTAGGTATAGCAATCGATGCAGATCTTTTTAAATTAGTGACCAAAGGTATTGGTCCGTCAATCTACAAAGACGATGCTGAATTGGTTTCATCATCAAACAAGGATGAACTGGAAACCATCAAGAAAAATTTCCTTATTAAAAAATTAGGTCTCGAAAAGGACGATGAAAAATTGGATGCAATGATCCAAAAGGTCGTCGATACGCTGGGGTCAGGAAATAAAAAGAAATACCGTGCCCTTTTTTACTATTTACTGGTTAAGGAAAGTGGTTCAGAGTCGGTATATGAAACTGTAAAAGAAGAAAAGGCTGCAGCAGCACCTGAAAAAGCAGTTAAGGAAGTTAAAGAAAAGAAAAAGGTTAGTAAAGTAAGTGAAGAATCTAAAAAAGAAGAAGTGATAGAAGAAAAAGTTGTTGATCAGCCTGTAGCTGAAGTAGCAGAAAAAAAGGAAGCTACTGAGGCGGTTGCTGAGAAAGTTGAAGAAAAAGTTGATCCCGGTCAATTTTTGAAAGAATTTGACTGGCAGAAATATGAAGAGGGGATTGAGGCTGTAGACCAGGATAAGCTGGACCAGTTTGATGCTGAATTGGAAAATACGGTTGGATTTGTTGAAGAGCGTCAGGTTATTGACGGTACTGTGGTGCGAATCACAGATCGTGAGGCCATCATTGACATCAACTCTAAATCTGAAGGAGTTATTTCATTGAATGAATTCAGGTACAACCCGCATCTTAAAGTGGGTGATACCGTAGAAGTAAAAGTTGATAAACTGGAAGACAATACGGGTCAATTGGTTTTATCTCACAGAAAAGCGAGAGTGATCAAAGCCTGGGAGAGAGTCAACAAGGCCCATGAAACTCAGGAGATCGTTACCGGTTATGTAAAATGCAGAACCAAAGGTGGTATGATCGTTGACGTATTCGGAATTGAGGCTTTCTTGCCCGGATCTCAAATCGACGTGAAGCCGATCAGAGATTACGATCAGTTTGTTGACAAGAACATGGAGTTCAAAGTTGTAAAAATCAACCACGAGTTCAAAAACATCGTTGTTTCTCACAAGGCGCTTATTGAAGCGGATCTTGCAGAACAGAAAAAAGAGATCATCGGACAGTTGGAAAAAGGACAGGTACTTGAAGGTGTTGTTAAAAACATCACTTCTTATGGTGTATTTGTTGACCTTGGAGGTGTTGACGGACTGGTACATATTACCGACTTGTCATGGAGCCGTATCAACCACCCGAGTGAAATCGTTGAATTGGATCAGAAACTGAATGTGGTAATTCTTGATTTTGACGATGAAAAAACAAGAATCCAGTTAGGATTAAAGCAATTGAGCAAGCATCCTTGGGAAGCTTTGGACGAAAACCTAAAAGTTGGCGACAAAGTGAAAGGTAAAGTAGCGATCATAGCTGATTATGGAGCTTTTATTGAAGTGAGCGAAGGTGTAGAAGGATTGATTCACGTGTCAGAAATGTCATGGTCAACACATTTGAGATCTGCACAGGACTTTGTTAAAGTTGGTGATGTCGTGGAAGCGGTCATTTTAACACTTGATCGTGAAGAGAGAAAAATGTCATTGGGAATTAAGCAATTGCAGCCAGACCCATGGACCGATATTACCAAGAAATATCCAGTAGGTTCTACCCATACAGGAACAGTGAGAAACTATACCAACTTTGGCGTATTTGTTGAATTGGAAGAAGGTATCGACGGATTGGTTTATATTTCTGATCTTTCATGGACCAAGAAAATCAAGCACCCATCTGATTTTGTGAAAGTCGGTGATAAACTTGAGGTTCAGGTTCTTGAACTTGATGTTGAAGGACGCAAATTAAACTTGGGTCACAAGCAGACTACTGTTAATCCTTGGGACAAGCATGAAGAAACCTATACCATTGATTCTGTACATGAAGGTACAGTTAAGGAGGTAAATGACAAAGGTGCTATCGTAAGTTTTGCAGATGGAGTTGAGGCCTTTGTTCCTGGACGACATATGGAAAAGGAGGATAGATCTAAACTGGTTAAAGGTGATACAGTTGATTTCAAAGTATTGGAATTTAACAAGGAATACAGAAGACTGGTTGTATCTCATTCTGCCATATTCAGGGCTCAGGAAGAAAAAAATATCAAAGTAGCAAAGAAAAAAGCTGATTTAGCTGAAAAAACTACGCTTGGAGATATTTCAGACCTTGCTGATCTTAAAAAGAAAATGGAATCCAAGAATAAATAAACAGATTCCTTTAGTATATCAACCGTCCAGATTTTGAATTCAAAATTTGGGCGGTTTTTTTATTGCCTTATTTTAGGTAAAAGGTATATTTGTATCACTTAAAAATAAAGCACATGACCTTAATAAAATCGATCTCCGGAATCAGGGGGACAATAGGTGGAAATGTCAATGACAATCTAACGCCGCTCGATGCAGTTAAATTTGCCTCAGCCTATGGAGTATGGCTTCTAAAAAGAAATGCCGGCCAGGGCAAGATCAAAGTCGTTATCGGAAGGGATGCCAGAATATCGGGGAAAATGATCAGTAGCCTTGTGTCAAATACTTTAGTGGGACTGGGTATAGATGTGATCGACCTTGGTCTTTCCACGACGCCAACGGTTGAAGTGGCAGTACCTTTGGAAAAGGCTTCTGGAGGCATCATTGTTACGGCATCTCATAATCCCAAACAATGGAATGCTTTAAAATTATTGAACGAGAAAGGAGAGTTTCTCAATGCACGAGAGGGGAATTTGATTCTTGAATATGCTGCTTCTGAAAATTTTCAGTATGCCGCTGTGGATGCTTTGGGAACCTACACAAAAAATAAAGATTATATCCAGAAGCATATTGACGAGGTGCTCAAACTTGAACTTGTAGATGTTGAGGCAATTAAAGAAGCGGGGTTTAAAGTTGTGGTAGACGCCGTAAATTCGACCGGGGGCATTGTGATCCCGCAACTGCTCGAGGCCCTTGGCGTAGAGTGTATCAAGCTGTATTGTGAACCGAACGGGGAGTTCCCGCATAACCCGGAACCTTTGCCTCATCATTTAGAGGAGATTTCAAAGCAGGTACTCAAAGAACAAGCAGATCTTGGAATCGTAGTGGATCCTGATGTAGATCGTCTGGCGATTGTCAATGAGGATGGAAGCATGTTTGGGGAAGAATATACACTGGTTGCATGTGCTGACTATGTTTTGTCTAAAAAACCTGGGAATACGGTTTCTAACCTTTCTTCTTCCAGGGCATTGAGAGACGTTACAAGAAGTCGTGGTGGTCAATATGAAGCGAGTGCTGTTGGAGAGGTCAATGTCGTGGAGCTGATGAAAAGGAATGAGGCCATCATCGGAGGTGAAGGCAACGGAGGAATCATTTATCCTGCTGCCCATTATGGCAGAGATGCCCTGGTTGGCGTAGGCTTATTTTTGTCTCATCTGGCCCATCTGAAAATATCCTGTAAAAGTTTAAGGGATTCATATCCTGCTTATTTTATGAGCAAAAATAAAATTGAACTTACGCCGGAGATCGATGTTGATGGAATTTTAAAGCGTATGGCAGACAAATATGCCAAGGAAGAATTGAGTACAATTGATGGGGTCAAAATTGACTTTGAAACAGAGTGGGTGCATTTGAGAAAATCCAATACGGAACCCATTATAAGGGTTTATACCGAGAGCAATTCTCAGGCCGCAGCCGATCAACTGGCTTTAAGGATCATTGAAGAAATTAAGGAAATAGCTTAAATTTGGCATGTGCTTAGCGAATTGATATGATGAAACTGGAACATTATTTTGATAAATTTCGAAAGAATATCGTAGGGATCGATGAATCCTTTGAATCCCCTTACGGCATTCAGAAAATTGTCTATGCAGACTGGACGGCAAGCGGAAGGTTGTACAGACCCATTGAGGAGAAGATGCTGAATGAGATTGGCCCCTTTGTTGCCAATACCCATACCGAAACTACTTTTTCCGGATCTGCCATGACCTTAGCTTATCACGAAGCACGAGAGATGATTAAAAGACATGTCAACGCAGGAGAAAACTGTGCTCTGATCACAGAGGGAACAGGTATGACAGGGGTGATCAATAAATTTCAACGAATTCTTGGACTCAAGGTTTCAGAAAACCTCAAAGAACTCGTAGATCATATCCCTCCGGAAAAAAAACCTGTCATCTTCATCACGCATATGGAACACCATTCCAACCAGACCTCATGGCTGGAAACCATAGCCGATGTTGAAATCATTCCATGTGATGAACAAGGACTTGTAGATTACAACAGCCTGACCGGTCTTTTGGAACGATACAAGCACAAGGAGATGAAGATCGCTTCGATAACGGCTTGCTCAAATGTCACAGGCATACAGCCTGATTACCATAGAATAGCTAAAGTCATGCATCAAAACGGAGGCGTTTGTTTTGTTGATTTTGCCTGCTCAGCCCCCTATGTTGATATTGACATGAGACCTGAAGACGAGGAGGCACACCTGGATGCCATTTTCTTCTCGCCACATAAATTCCTGGGCGGTCCCGGGACTTCAGGTGTTTTGATCTTCCACAAATCACTGTACCATAATATGATCCCGGATAACCCCGGAGGCGGAACGGTCAACTGGACCAACCCATGGGGGGAGCACCGCTACCTTGAGGATATTGAAACCAGAGAGGACGGGGGCACCCCCGGATTCTTGCAGACCATCAAGATTGCACTGGCCGTGCAGCTCAAAGAGGAAATGGGAACAAAGAACATACATGATCGTGAGGAGGAAATTATAAAAAAAGTGTTCAGGGAGCTTTCACCTGTTTCGAATCTTAACTTGCTTGCACCTCAGCACCAGGACAGGTTGGGCGTATTTTCCTTTTACATTGATGAGTTGCACTATAATCTGGGTGTTAAATTATTGAATGACAGATTCGGTATCCAAACAAGGGGAGGATGTTCCTGTGCCGGAACCTACGGGCATTTTCTTTTGCACGTTGACCAGCAGGCTTCCAAGGAATTACTTGAAAAGCTGGATCAGGGCTGCATGATTGAAAGACCCGGATGGATCAGGATGTCGGTGCATCCAACGACTACTGATAAAGAGGTTGACTTTATGTGTGAGGCCATAAAGGAACTTGCCAATAACTTTAAAGAGTGGGGGACTGATTATCAATACGACCAGAAGCGCAATGAATTTATGCATAAGTCTTTCGAGTCAAAGGAACAGGACCTGGTTCGCAAATGGTTTAATCTGACATCATAGATCTTTTGGCAGCATTTGTTGGATTTTTACGAGGTATCAATGTAGGCGGGCATCGCAAAATTAAAATGGCCGAACTGAAAAATGTACTGGGATCCATCGGTCTTGTAAATCCTGTTACTTACCTGCAAAGCGGGAATATCATCTTTGAATCGGATAACTTGAATGCAGTGTCGCTGGAGCGTATTATCGAAGAATCGATTCAGGCCAACTTCGGTTTTAAAGTACCTGTAATGGTCTATTCAAAAAAGGAATTTGAATCAATTTTTCTAAACAATCCCTTTGCGAATGACCCAAAAATCGATAAAAAAAACTTGTATTTTATTCTTTTGAAAACCCAGCCAGACCGTGCCATTTTTGACCGTATCACCTCAAGTCGGAGCTTTGATGAAGAAATGAGCCTGAACGGAAAAGTGCTTTACATGAACTATGTCAAAGGCTATGGTCGATCCTTGATCGGAACTAATTTTTTTGAGAGAAAGTTGGAACAAACAGCCACTGCGAGAAATTACAATACCATGAGAAATTTGAACGAAAGGTTGCAATGACAAATACCCATGGCCGTGCCTTTAAGAAACTGAAAGTTCTTTATCTGTTCTCATATGCTTGAATCGTTTATGCGACCAGAAATAATATTCAGGTTCCTTCCTGATTTTACTTTCCAGCTTTTTCATAAACAGATCCGTGATCTCATAGTCAGGGATACTTCTTGGGTCCTCACTCAGGATTTCCATCTTGGTTTCGTAAAACCCTCGTTTTATTTTCGTGGTTTCAATGTAAATGACGGCATAGTCGTACTTTTTGGCCAACATTTCAGTTCCTGTGATCACAGGTACCTTTACTCCGAAAAAGTCGGACCAGTGGTGAGTTTTAACCAGTTTCGGCGATTGATCGACCAGCATGCCATATATAAAACTGTCGTCACTGGCATCATTTTGAGCAATGGTATCCCTTATTTCCTTGGTCGGGACCAGGGTCGTATTGAACCTGCTCCTTGATTTTACAATAAAATTGTTTAAATATTTATTCTTCACTTTTTTATAGGCAGCGAATCCGTGATGGTCCACGCGAAGATTTAAACTGAACAGCCATTCGAAATTCGCATAATGGGAACTCATCAGCAAGATATTTTTGTTTCTGCCCATCAAGGCATCAAGTTCATCTGGGTTGGTCAGTTTAAAGCGCTTTAGAATCTCTTGGTCAGAAATACTGAAGGTTTTGATCATCTCCATGAAAATATCGAGAAAATGACTGTAAAACCGTTTCATGATTTCAGTCAATTCTTGATGTGATTTTTCAGGAAAGGCAATTTTTAAATTTCCCATAACCACTTTTTTGCGATAGCCAAAAACATGGTAGACCAGGATATAAATAAAGTCTGAAACCATGTACAAAACTCTGAAGGGGAGAATTGAAATGACCAGAATAAATGGGTAAATAAAAATATAAGCTAAGAAATGAAACATATCGGCTGCAAATATCGCTTTTAAAAACGTCACAGGAACAATAAAAACAAATAAATTCCCTCATGAATCCAATAGAACTCATCAATTATACAGGTCTCTTTGGTGCGAAATCATCTTTTTTTCCAAAATGTTTGAAGCGTTTGTGTGTCCAGAAGTAATACTCAGGGTCCTTCCTGATCTGTTTTTCCAGTTCATTCATGTATTTATTGGTGATTTCGTAAGGTTCAGCTTGTTTTGGGTTTTCTTCCAGCAGGACAAAGGTAGATTGATAATACCCTCGTTTGAGGCGTACCGTCTTGAAATAGAATACCGGCATGTTCAGCTTTTTTGCGATGGTCTCAGGACCAATCACAACAGGAATCTCTATGCCCATGAAGTTTCCCCAGTATTTGATCAGCTCTTTTTTGGGTGACTGATCTGCTAAAAAGCCATAGACTCCTATTTTTTTGTTTTTTAAATTTGTTAAAATTTCGGGATAAAATTCTTTGGTAGGCACTACTTTAACGCCAAACTTATTCCTTGAGCGCCGTATCAATCTGTCTAAATATTTGTTTTTCAATTTTTTGTACACTACGCTCAATTCGTGCCTCAAGCTTTTATTTACCGCACAGGTAACCCATTCCCAGTTGGCATAATGTCCGGTAAGTAAAATAATGCTTTTCTGATCATCGTAATAGGCGTCCGGCAATTCAGGATTGGTAAGGCATACTCTTTTATCCAGTTCCTTTTCGCTGATGGTGAATGATTTGATCAGTTCCATAAACTGATCTACAAAATGCTGAATCGATCTTTTCTCTATTTGCTTTAATTCTGCTTTCGTTTTATCGGGAAAAGAAAGATGCAAATTGTGTCTCACAACTTTTTTTCTATAACCCACTAGGTAGTAAGCGAATATAAATATAATATCAGAAAGGACGTAAAGTAAGCGCATGGGCAAGATAGAAACAAGCCAGAGCAGGGGATAAATCATTGCAAACAAAAACAATTGCATGGTCAGGTATTAAATGACAAATATCGCACATAATTTTATTTTGTCCCAAATAAAATAAATTGCTGGCTCGGATACAGATTTCCTTTATAATTGATAAATTCGTGCCTGCTAACAATTACAATGTTCAAAAACAGTAAATAAAATAAAGGTTCATGATCAATCCGTCAGTACTCCTCATCATAATTGCAAACCTTGCCATTTCATTCAAGGGCTTTGGAGACAGAGCGTTTTTTGAAAAATTCAAGTTTCAGATTGGGCCCATTATCAAGGGTCAGAAAATCCGGTTACTGATGTCGGGGTTTTTGCATGTGGATCAGTCTCATTTGTTTTTTAACATGCTGACCCTGTATTTTTTTGCCGATCCGGTCATCCAGTTTATAGGTGTTCCCAAGTTCTTGGCTGTTTATTTCGGTTCCTTGCTTACAGGAGGTTTGTTTGCCCTGAATTTTCATAGAAAAGAGCCTTATTACAGTGCAGTGGGTGCATCCGGGGCAGTCATGGGGGTTTTGTATGCCGCGATCATGCTCAATCCGGGTATGAATTTATACATGTTCTTCATTCCAATTCCGATTCCGGCATATGTATTTGGGGTCGGGTATTTGCTGTACTCCATCTTTGGGATGAAAAAGCAATGGGGAAACATTGGGCACAGTACCCATATCGGCGGTGCCATCGGGGGCTATGTCCTCACTTTGATTTTATATCCGGAGGTACTGTCAAGTAACCGGTGGATCGTCATTGTACTGGCAGTTCCCATTATTCTGATGTTTCTGTTTAAAGACAAACTGGAAAGGAATTAAGCATTTCATCTTGCAGAAAAATCATCGATGGTTTATTTGTGGGTACGAAAATGAAATTTTAATTGTCCGGAATGTACCTCCTCAGAAGCAAATGAATTTTTCATCAGGTTTTGGTTGTGAATTAATGGCTTATTATAAATTTTAATTTCCTTGTTTTTACTACATTTGCCGAACATTTCAAAAAACTGCACCCAACAGCTTGTGATCGTTCATTTTGAATTGTTCTGAATTTTGGGTAAGATAAATAAGTAAAGATGGAAGAAAAAAAATTTGATCTCAATTCATTAATAGGATTTGTGCTGCTTGGAGCCATAATGATTTGGTATTTTTACAACAATCAACCCACTCCGGAACAAATTGCAAATCAAAAAGCAGAGCAGGTTCAGGATTCGATCAATAGGGCTGAAGCCGCATCCAATAAGAATGAAGGTCTGCAGCAATCTCCTGAAATTACGACAGATCAACCCTCAGATTCCCTGGTTTTGGCCGAAACCCAAAACAGGTTGGGCGCTTTTGCCTACAGTGCAAGCCTTCCGTCGGCGACAGACCATGAAACAGTGTTGGAAAATGAGTTGCTGAGAATCAAAGTTTCGAACAAAGGAGGACAGATCACCGAAGTACTTTTGAAGGATTACCTTACCTACAACAAATTGCCTTTGTACATCATCAAAGACAAAAATGCTTCCTTTAACCTTTCCTTTGCCACGCAGGACAATCGGAACCTTCAAACCAAGGATCTTTATTTTGAGCCGACCATGACAACCAATGGTGAGAATCAGGTTTTATCAATGAAATTAAAAGTTGCGGCTGATAAATGGCTTGAATACAGATATGAATTGAAGCCGGATGATTATATGCTCGATTTTGCCATAAAATCTCAGGGCATGGAAAATGCCATCAATACGAGCCAGAACATCAACCTTGATTGGCAGTTGAAAAGTTACAGGACAGAAAAAAGTGTCAAGTATGAAAACCAGTACACCGACCTGCGTTATCTGGAAAACGGTGAATTCGAGTATATGAATGCCATGAGTGATGAAGATGAAGAAGAGGTCAGGGGATTGAACTGGGTTTCTTTTAAACAACAATTCTTTGCTTCAGTTTTACTTGCAGAAGATAAATTTGACTCAGCCAAACTCATGTCAAAAAATCTTGTACAGAATGAGGACATTGATACCATTTTCACAAAACAATATGCGGCTTACATACCCTTAGAGGCAAAAGGTGGTGACCTGAACTACAATTTGAATATGTATTACGGCCCGGTCGATTATCAGATCCTCAGCCAGTATAAAGGAAAACAGCTTGACAGAATTGTAAGCCTGGGCTGGGGGATATTCAGATGGATCAACAAGTTTGTTTTTGTCCCTGTTTTTAGTTTGCTCAGCAAGTTTATCGGTAATTATGGAATCGCAATCATTCTGTTGACCATTGTGGTAAGGATCTTTATGTCGCCGGTTGTGTACAAATCTTATTTGTCAAGTGCAAAAATGAAAGTTTTACGACCTGAAATGCAAGAGATCAATGACAGGTTGAAGGGAAAGGAAAACGCAATGAAAAGACAGCAGGAAACGATGGCCTTGCAGCGTAAGGCAGGTGTGAATCCGCTTTCAGGCTGTATACCCGCTTTAATCCAAATGCCCGTATTCTTTGCCTTATTCAGGTTTTTCCCTGCGAATATTGATATTCGACAAAATGGGTTCCTTTGGGCGGATGATCTTTCAGCCTATGATGAAGTTTTACAATTGCCTTTTAAAATTCCATTCTACGGAGATCACGTCAGTCTTTTTCCGATTCTAGCCTCTGTAGCCATTTTCTTCTATATGCAAATGACCCAGAGTCAGCAAATGAACATGCAGCAACCAGCGCAGGAAGGGATGCCCGATATGCAAAAGATGATGAAGATGATGATGTGGTTTTCACCCATCATGATGATGTTTTTCTTTAACAGTTATGCGAGTAGTTTGAGTTTGTATTATTTTGTTTCGAATTTACTGACCATTGCGATCATGCTTGTGATCAAGCATTTTATCATAGATGAAGACAAGATTCACGAGCAAATTCAAGAGAATAAAAAACGACCTGAAAAGAAAAAAAGTGCTTTTCGTCAAAAGCTGGATGAAGCCATGAAACAGGCACAGCAGCAACAGGAGTTGCAGAAAAAGGGAAAGCGCCGTTAATCAAAAAGTAGATCGAATTATAAGCCTGCCGCCTGAGTTTGCGCCTCCTGAGGCAAGGCAGGGCCGTTTTGATTGACCATTTTGTTCAAAAAAATGTAGAATACTTCTGCACCTGAATGCAGTGATTCGAGGTGAAGATGCTCATTTTTGCCATGAACACTTCTAACTTCTTCTTTATCACAAAAAATAGGCAAGGTTCCGTAAGCTGGAATATTTGCGACTCTGAACAAGCCCAGATCATTCACGTTAGGCATCATCATATCAATGGTGACTGAATTCGGATATTTTTCCTGAATTGCCAGAGACATGTTCTTGTAATATATCGTTTCGACCTGACTGGGTTTGTTCTTGGGAAGCGAATTGATCACAGATATCTTTATGTCATCATTCTTAAGTTTCTTTCTCATCTTGTCCAAAAACTCCTTTTCATCCGTATCAGGCAGCAATCTGCAGTCAAGGTAAGCCCCGGCGAGTGATGAGAGCTTGTTCACTGCGTCGCTGTTACTGTAAATGTTCGTCAGGGTAATAGTATTTGAAAAGAGCGAGAACAATTCAGGATGTTTTCTCAATTCAGCAATAACAAATGGTTTAAAAAGCATCGGATGCTTTAAAACCATTTTTTTTATACCATGGTGATGTTCTCCAATATCTTTCAGGAATTTAATGTTGGTCTCATTAAAGATGGCCTTTTGCTTTTTTTGCACGAGTTTGTTCAGGGCCGCGATCATTTCTTTGTTGGCATAGGTATTGGGAGTAATGGATCCGTGCCCGTTGGTTTTTGATGCCAGTTCCAGGGTCAGCCATAAAGGACGTTTGTGAACCACAGAAATTCCAAAAATAGGATGCTCAAAATCACCTTCCATCAGACCTGTCAACTCTGACGGGCCTTCTCCGAATACAACTGCAGCATTGAGCTGATCCATAAAATGCTCCTTGACATAGGCCATGCCTCCGGAACATTGTGTTTCTTCACAGGATACAGAAAGAAAAGTGATGTTATAGGGGCTGTGGTCAAATGCGTTTTGCATGGTTTGCAAAATACCGTAAAGCTGGATCATGGCAGCACCCTTGTTGTCAATGGTGCCCCGGCCATATATGGTGCCGTTTTCAATTCTGCCTGAATAAGGCTCCGTTTCCTCGGCCTCACTTTCAGGGACCACATCGAGGTGGTTTAAAAAAATAATATTCGGCTTGTCAGATGGAAGCGGAAAGATGGAAGCAGCAAAATTATACATGCCGTCTTCATTTCCAAAATCTGCAATGTGCAAGCCATTGTTCAAACACACCTGCTTTAAATACTCCCCGGCCTCACGCTCCTGACCACTCACAGATGGAATCCGAATATAATCCTGCAGGACTTTTTCGATGTCTGCAGGCAATCCATCTGCACCAGTGATCTTCATACTCTGCGAGCAAACAAGAAGACTGCAACAGGTAAATAAGGTGCTCAAAAATATTTTCATTACCCGCAAGATAAAAAATCTTCTTTTGAAATGCATGTACACAAAAAGATATTTAAAAGAAATTAATTTCGGATATTTGCATGCATTGAAAATAACCCGGCGATGATTGTTCGCTGGTTCATAATAAATTAGACATGAAACCCAGCATACCTAAAGGCACAAGAGATTTTTCATCTGATGAAATAGCAAAAAGGAATTATATTTTTGGCATCATTAAAGAATCTTTTGAACTTTACGGGTTTGAGCCCATTGAAACGCCCTCATTTGAGAACTACGGAACCTTGATGGGCAAATACGGAGAGGAGGGAGACCGGCTGATTTTTAAAATTTTGAATTCAGGGGATTTCCTCAAAAAAGTTGATGACTCCCTCTTGCATCAAAAAGATACCGGGCAATTAACACCTAAAATTTGTGAAAAGGCACTTCGATACGATTTGACCGTGCCTTTTGCCCGCTATGTGGTCCAACACCAGAATGAGATCAATTTTCCCTTTAAAAGATATCAGATCCAACCTGTATGGAGGGCGGATCGCCCTCAAAAGGGTAGATTCAGGGAATTCTTTCAATGTGATGCGGATGTTGTGGGCAGTGACAGCTTATGGCAGGAAGTTGAGTTCATTCAACTGTATGACACTGTTTTCTCTCAGCTCGGATTAAAGGAAACCAGGATTAAAATAAACAATAGAAAAATTCTGTCAGGTGTCGCCGAAATCATTGGGGCGAAAGACAAACTGATCGATTTTACAGTTGCTTTGGATAAATTGGACAAAATAGGCGAAGAAGGCGTACTGAAAGAGATGAGAGATAAAAATATATCTGAAAATGCCCTGGATAAATTAAAGCCTTTGTTCCGTTTGTCAGGATCCAACCAGGAACAGCTTGAGGCACTGGCAAAAATGCTGACTGATTCGGAAGAAGGCACCATAGGGGTGGAAGAACTCAGGTTTGTGACCGATCAGATTGAACTTCTTGGATTGAAAACCTCAAAACTGGTGTTGGACCTTACCCTTGCAAGAGGGCTGAACTATTATACAGGTGCGATTCTGGAGGTTCAGGCCCAGGGGGTGGAAATGGGTTCCATTGGAGGAGGAGGGAGGTATGACGACCTCACCGGGATATTTGGATTGAAAGGGATCAGCGGGGTAGGGATTTCATTTGGTCTCGACAGGATTTACCTGGTCATGGAAGCTTTGGGCTTGTTCTCTAAGGCTCCAAAATCAGGGCCTGATGTATTGTTTATCAATTTTGGTGAGAATGAAGCTTTGTATAGTCTAAGGGCCATCCAAAAACTCAGAAATGCAGGGTTTAAGTCAGAATTATACCCTTCTGCAGCAAAACTAAAAAAGCAGATGAATTATGCCGACAGGAAAGAAATTCCATATGTAGTGCTTGTTGGCGAGGAAGAAATGAACAGCGAAGGTTATAAGTTGAAAAATATGTCTACCGGCGATCAGCTTGATTGTAATCTGGACGAATTAATACGACTAATTTCTTCGTAAAATGCTATAATTCGCATCAATGTTGTATTTTTGCAGGCTAAAAGAACAAGATCATGTTTGAAGGACAAAATGGTAAATTAAAAGAAATTATTGACCAAATGGGCGATGATCATATTTCAAATTCTGCTAAAAACCCAATGAGAAAAGACGCTTTTTCATTGTCGGAAAAAGAAAAAATTGATTTAATTCAGAAAGATTTTGCCCACATTTTACATACCCTTGGTATGGATCTTACCGATGACAGTTTAAAGGGAACCCCTTTACGCGTGGCTAAAATGTTCGTGAAGGAGATCTTCGGTGGATTGAACCCGGAGAGAAAGCCAAAGTTATCCACTTTCGAGAACAGCTATAAGTATGGAGAAATGCTGGTAGAGAAGAACATCACCCTGTATTCAACCTGTGAACATCATTTGCTTCCAATAGTGGGCCGTGCACATGTGGCTTATATCTCACAAGGCAAGGTGATTGGACTTTCCAAGATGAACAGGATCGTTGAATATTATGCCAAGAGGCCTCAGGTCCAGGAGAGGTTAAACATGCAAATTGTTCAGGCCCTGCAGAAAGCCCTGGGCACAGAAGATGTTGCCTGTATCATAGACGCGAAACACCTTTGCGTCAATTCTCGCGGAATAAGTGATATTGCGAGCAGCACCGTTACCTCAGAGTTTGGAGGGAAGTTCAAGGAAGAATCCACAAGACGTGAATTGCTTGAGTATATCAATCTCGAAACTAAATTTGAATGATCAAATTGATTTTCTAAAGATTTTGTAAAAAAGCAAGCGTATCAATATCATCGGCATAATCCCATAGCTGTGGTTTTTGGGTTTCACCAAAACCAACCATTTCTGAATTTATCGATTTGCCCACCACGCATTGTATGGCATCTTTTTCGGCCTGGATCTTTGTCATGAGGTCATCAGTCTTTTCATAATATTCATAGAACAAGGTGGCAATGGGTGAGGCATATGCTTTGTCCTCTTTCAGCATGAGGAAACCGTTTTCAATAAGCTTGAACTGACTCATCAGATATACCGCTTTATTGTAATCGTAATTATTGATGTATTTGTCATAATTCAAAACCTCCCTGAAATCATAAATGGCATTAAAAAATTTATCAAAATCATATCCTTGGGGAACAAACAATTTTGAAACACTGCGACATCCCAATCCAAAATACCTGAATATGTCTTCACCCAGGTTTTTAAGATCTTCATCGGTCTCTTTATTGGTCAACACGGCCACAGAATTTCTGTTCCTCCTGATGATGCTGGGATATTTTCCAAAATAGTAGTCAAAATACCTGGCCGTATTATTGCTTCCTGTTGCAATAACAGCATCAAAATCATCCAGCTTTTCATCCGTAAAGTTGATCCGTCCTTTGAATTGGGGTTCAGCGTATTCAAGATATTTGGCAATCAGGGGCAAAAAATGTGCATCAGAAGAGGATTGCTTGACCAATATGTCATGACCTGAAACAAGCACAGACAAAAAATCATGGAAGCCAACAAGGGGTATATTACCTGCCATGATAACGCCAATTTTCTTCGGTCTTATTGTGCTTAAATCATATTTTAAAATCCAATGGTTTAAATTACTTATATTTAATATTTTACCCCATGTATAAAATGCAGTAAGTACGTTTTTTCCGGTAAACCATCCATTAAACTCATGAGCTCGTTTGATCTGGGTTTCAAACGCATCAAAAAAGGTCTCATTCAGCATCACCTTCTCATTTTTGACAATTCCGTCAGGCTGGAACTGGGATAAAAAATCACCTAATTTGGCAAAAGCTTCAATTCTTTTTTCAACTGTCATTCGCAATAGGATATTTTACGTGGATAGGTTATATTTGTCGTGCAAATTTAGTTAAAAAAACAATGGCAATTATTATAACTGACGAATGTATCAACTGTGGCGCCTGTGAACCTGAATGCCCAAACAATGCGATCTATGAGGCAGCAGAAGAATGGAAATACGCTGATGGTACGGCACTTTCGGGTGACATTGTTTTACCGGGCGGATCAGAGGTCAATGCAGATGAAGATCAGGAGCCGGTCAGTGACGAGTTTTATTATATCATTCCCGGAAAATGCACCGAATGCAAAGGTTTTCATGATGAACCCCAGTGTGCTGCTGTGTGCCCCGTCGATTGTTGCGTCCCTGATGAGGACCATGTGGAATCTGAGGAGGGACTGTTGGCAAAGAAAAGGTTTTTGCATCAGGAATGATCAATAGAAATCCTTTCAGCTTCAATTTCCAACAGCCATGAGAATCTGCCTTACGATCATCTTTTTTATCTCACTTCAAGGATTTGCACAATTTCAGAAAACAGATTCCCTTGGGAATTTTTATGTCATAGAGCACCAGCTGGTATGGCAAAAATGGTATGAACTGCACAGCAAGGCAAACCTGGACGATGCATTAAAAAATAATGATTTCACTTCGGATCTTGATATTCTGAAATTCACAACTTCAGTCAAAACTAAAAGGAATAAACTCTCAGGAGATAATTTACCTGAATATGCGAGGCATGAATACGAAGCATTCTTATATGTTGATTTTTTGAGGGGACGTTACCGAATCAGTGTCAAACAAATTATTTTTCCGGATTTTATTGAGAAAATCTACTATAACGGGGTGCGACAAAATCAAACAAGAGGTACTCTGGAACAATATATCCTGAGGAATGACGGGTTGATCAAAAGGAACGTTGCCAACCTGAACGTGCTCTACAGTTTTGATACTGTATTTTCAGAAATATTTGATCCCATGGCAGCAGAGAGCTCGGAATAAATTTTTTGAAGAATATTGTAATAAGGCGCTTCTTGAGGCCATGTGATCATTTCTTTCTCGCTTTTTCTTCCATGGGTCTCAGGCTGTAGTAAATAAAGTCATTTACCGGAGTTTCAATACCAAGAAGATCACCTTGTTTCACGATATATCCGTTAAATTGATCCAGCTCACTCGGCTTTCCTTCCATCATATCGCGCTGCAATGACATGGTTGTGTCAAAATCGAGTTGGTCTATGATGTTAAAGGCCGCTTTGATATCATTTTCATCAAGTGCAATGCCCTGCTTTTGACCGATAAGAACGATTTCCCTGGCAGTTGCAATGAGTTTTTCCCTTAAATAAGGATCTTCACGCATGACACCCAGAACACTCCTGGTAAGGGCACCCAAGGCACTGATAGAAGCAATAAACAAAAATTTGAGCCATATTTCTCTTTGAATTTGAATCGAATTCCTGTTTTTAATTCCCGCCTTGTCAAAAACACTTTTAATCTTCCTTGTTCTTGTGGTTATTTTATTGTTGATTTCGCCAAAAATGATCTCAGGTTCATAGCCAAAATGGTCTATCACACCCGGGCCTTCGATCTTGCTCACAATGCGACACAAGCCTCCGATCACATTTTCACCGGGCAGTATTTTAGATAATCGAACGGCATTATCAGCTCCGTTCTGCAAAGGCAATAGGGTTGCGTTATCTTTTAGCAATGGCCTCAGTTGAATTGCAATAGGTTCAATCTGCCATGATTTCACACATAAAAGTACAAGTTCAGCATTTTTTACAACAGAAAAATCATCAGTTGCCTTTGGATGAACTTTAAAATTACCCAGAATGCTTTTTATATGCAGCCCTTTGGTTTGAATCGCATTCAAGGTTTCACCCCTTGTTAAAAAGATGGTTTCAAATCCTGCCTTTGCAAGTTTTCCTCCAAAATAACCACCAACCGCTCCTGCACCAATTACAACTGTTTTCATAAAGAGAATATTAAAGAGATAAAAATAAGTCAATAATATGTAAATAAAAAAGCCAGGGCGGCAACCAGAATAAAGGACATAATTATATTGAATCTTGACGAGGATCATCAATATCATTGATGGCAATCATTTCATATTGATCCTTAAAAATAGTTATTGCCATCGTGTAGCAAAAATAATAAACTGGAGATCAAACATATGGAACCCAATAGTATTAAAATCGAAAAGGAATTTGTTGAGAATATTGAATTTTTACATTCCCTGATGGATCTCAATACGGAAAAAATGAATGTATCAGAAGAGTTTAAGCTTAAAATGGTCATAAAATATAATGGCTTGTCTACATAACTAAAAATTAATGTATCTGACATATTCAGTTAACACAAAAAAGAGATTTTTGAGCATATCTTTTTAAATTTTTAAATGGGTATACGTTTTGTTTCGAATTGCCGGTAAGAAATTACCGGCTTTTTTTATAAGCCAATGGCCCCTTTTATTCAAATGATACCAGCACCTTTTGACTTCATACAGCTCCTTCCATGGAGCTGGTTTTTTTTATTCATATCTAATTTATTAAAAATCAGTTTGTTTAAGAACTTAATGTTTATTGTTAAAAAAAAATAAACAAATTTCATTGTGTAAGTTTGACATTTTAATAAAAAAAGTTTTAAATTAGCTCTGCGTTTCAAAATACTCGGGGGAAAAGTTTTGAAACTATCAGGACCTGGTATATTGTTTACCAGGTCTTTTTTTCTCTCAAAAATCGCTTAAATAATTGATTTTTAGATAATTTCGAACTGTATTTATACCAGAATCACACCCAGGCCTAAAAATAGAAGGGCCAAAACAAAACTGATATAAAAGAAGTAATATAAAAGGCCCACTTTGCCATCATGTTCTAAAGAAGTTTTTTTATATACCGGTAAGTATTTGAAAATTTTTCCTTTTATAAAAATTCGGTTGTTGAACATACTTGCCTTTATACCCTTATTTTTTAAATAGTTGATGATATTCGTACTTACCCATAAATTGATCCAAATAAACAGAAGCGTGATCAGACCAACAATAATAACTGTAGTGTTCATAAGCAACCAATTAACCATTAAATATAATTCTTTTCCATTGATTTTCAAAGTATTGAAGAAGGAGAATTCGTGTAAAATGATTGCTGGAAATAAAAATGAATGCTCTTTATAATGTAAAGAAACAGCCTCAATGTGCTCAAATTCTATTTTTAATGATAACTTTCCATTTTAAATCAAATCAAGACATGTTAAAGGTAGTCGCCGGAATTATTATGGACCAGGGAAAAATATTTCTGGCCAGACGAGCCGTGCATAAG
Source organism: Flavobacteriaceae bacterium (assembly GCA_024644745.1). GTDB lineage: Bacteria > Bacteroidota > Bacteroidia > Flavobacteriales > Flavobacteriaceae > Lutimonas. Next base: position 1,273 of record JAHEHF010000004.1, on the reverse strand, counting down.
TCAAATCCGGGTAAATGGGAATTTCCGGGTGGTAAAATTGAACCCCTTGAAAATCCCGAAGAGGCTCTGAAAAGGGAACTTTTTGAAGAATTTGGGGTCATTACCAGAACAGGAAGCTTCATAGGAAGCAATACCCATGATTATCTGGATATTAAAATTCAGCTTCTGGCTTATGAATCCTTTTGGATCTCAGGAGAATTTCAGTTGAGGGATCATGACCGGTTTGAATGGATTCTGATTGAAGACCTTAAAAAATATGATCTTTCGGAAGCTGACCTTCCCCTTGTCTCCATGCTGACCGATCAATTGTTTTAATTTTTTGAAGCGATTCATATCCTTTTTTTACGTGGTTGTCACTTTCATGAGTATTGGTATATTTGCAAAAATTTTGGAAGCATCCTTTTCCATACTTATAAACTGTCAATGCAAGTAAAACTGATCTGTTCTGATATCGATGGAACGCTTTTAAACAAAGAGAGAGAATTATCGGAAAAATCAATTTCTGTGATTAAAGAAATGGCTCCGACACCCCTGATTCTTATTTCGTCACGGATGCCCCAGGCCATGGAACACCTGCAACAGGAACTTGACATCAGTCATTTGCCTCTCATTGCCTATAACGGAGGTTTGGTCCTTGAGCAGGGAACTGTCTTAGACAGCACTGAGATCCAATTGAACTTTGTTGAAGACATCGCTGCATTTTGCGGTAAAAATCAAATACACACCAGCTTATATCACAAATACCAGTGGTATGTTGCCGAAATGGATTATTGGGCAAAACGTGAAAGCAACAATACCAAGGTAACACCCGAGGTACAGCCTGTAGAGCAAACCATTGCGCAATGGCGGGATGCAGGTAGCGGAGCTCACAAAATCATGTGCATGGGCGACCCGTTTCAAATAGATCAGCTTGCTTCCTACATCCAAAAAAAGCATCGTGATCATGTCGTTGGATACAGATCAAAACCAACTTACCTGGAAATTTCTCCGGCAAGCATTTCTAAAAAAACGGCCCTGGAGGCATTGCTAAAATTTCAATACCCGGGACTGTCTTTACAAAATGTGATGGCCTTTGGAGATAATTTTAATGATATAGACATGCTTGATGCCGTTGGTTTGGGGGTTGCGGTAAAGAATGCGAACAGCAAGGTTCTCGCCGTTGCGGATCGTGTGACAGAGCGAAATACAGATGACGGGGTTGCCGTCTTCCTGGAACGGGAGCTTATATTATAAGATGTTCCAGCAGTTTTGTACAGGAATTGGCACAATATCC
>JAHEHF010000084.1 GCA_024644745.1 Flavobacteriaceae bacterium | reverse complement strand
CGCAAGCAAAATCAAATCTTATGAAAAAAATAATCGAGACCACAAATGCCCCTGCTCCTATCGGGCCTTACAGCCAGGCTGTAAAATTTAATGATACGCTGTACACCTCGGGTCAGATCGGAATAAATCCGGAGAGTGGAAACCTTATTTTAGAGAACATAAACTTGGAAACCCAACAGGTCATGAACAACCTGGGTGCTGTACTGAAAGAGGCCGGAATGAATTTTGAACACGTTTTGAAAGCCACGATTTATATCAAAAACATGGACGATTTTCAGGAAATCAACAAGGTATACGGGTCATACTTCAATGAAGCAAGTGCACCGGCCAGAGAAACAGTGCAGGTGGCCAGACTCCCCCGTGATGTCAATGTAGAGATTTCGCTGCTAGCAAGAAAATAATTGCGAACAGAGAATTTGGAATTCAGCTGTACATAAATGAATTTAATATTTTGTTGACTAAGTTAACTGACTGGCATGATGCTGTGCCAGGGTTACAATGGGGTGGCGCACAATTTTTCCCAGTTTCAGATTAAATTCTTCAAGCACTTCAACTATTTCATCATGCAGGAAGTGTGCTATGGAGCCCACAAAATAAATCGGGACATTTTTGCTTTCTTCAAATTGCAAAATTTGATTTTCAACAAAAAACCGCAATCCGTCCTTGATAATCTTTTGAGCGTAATCGCTGTGCTTGTTTTCTATCAGAAACCTTCCAATGGAAGCCAGGTAAGTATTCGGATTGCCCTTTTTATAAAGGTTCTCCTTGATCACATCCGGGCTGAGGTCATATTGAGACTCGAATTTTTTAGCAATGTCTGCGGGCATCTTTCTGTACGCGTAATCTTTGATGATCTGTTTACCGTAATAATTGCCACTTGCGGAATCCATCAGGATATACCCCAAAGAAACAATTTTTTGATGCGTTTTTTTACCATCGAAATAACTGCAGTTAGACCCCGTTCCAAGAATGCAAACAATTCCCGGAGTAGTGGTCTGCAATGACTTTACCGCTGCAATGGTGTCTTCATAAATGTCAATTTTTGCATTGACAAAGATTTCCTTGAAAATATCCTTTAGATAATTTGCAGCTGTTTGCGTACCGCATCCTGCACCGTAAAAGTAGATTTCCTTTACTTCGTTTCTGACCTCATTCAACTCCTTTTTTGACACTATGCGGTCATACAGGGTTTCTTTAGAAAAAACGGCAGGATTCAGGCCTTGCGTATCTATCTTAAATTGTGTTTCTCCTTTATCATTAATGGCAATCCAATTCGTTTTCGTTGAACCGCTATCTGCAACTAAAATCATACTTTCAAAAATTTAGACTGGTAAAAATAAAAAATGCAATGGAATTAAAACTGATATTTGTAATAAATTATGAAATTGTTAAGAAATCTGTATTTCTATATCGTTTTCGTAAGATTATGGCTTAAAAGAAAGCAAAGCAAGTTCATAACTCTTAAGGCCAAAACCTGCAATAATACCCTTTGCATTTGGAGCAATATAAGAGCTATGCCTGAAACTTTCTCTTTGGTATACATTAGAAATATGCACCTCGACCACAGGGGTATCAATACCCTTGATCGCGTCGCCAATTCCCACTGAGGTATGGGTATAGGCAGCCGCATTTAAAATGATACCGTCATAAGTGAATCCGGTTTCATGAATCTTGTCAATGATCTCTCCTTCTATGTTAGACTGAAAATATTCCAGTTCAAATTGCGGGAACCTGCTCTTCAAGTCTCGAAAATAATTCTCAAAGGTTTCATTGCCATATACAGAAGGTTCTCTTTTGCCCAGCAAATTTAAATTGGGGCCATTGATGATCATTACTTTCATGAATAATAATTTAAGGCTCTGATCCGGATCATAATGACATTTTATATTTCGAATCAAAGAATTATTGGTTGTTCTTGCCAAAAATAACATAATTTTACGGATGACCTATTGAATTGAACCTTAAACTTCAATCGAAAAACTTACGTCAGATGACCTGGAAAGAAGCAATTACGGATTATCAATACTTTCTGAAAATTGAAAGAGGGTTGTCCGAAAATTCAGTGTCTGCTTATTCACAGGATATCAAAAAACTAATCCAGTTCCTGGCTGATCACAAGCTTAAAATCAGTCCTGAGGAAATTGAGCATCCTGTTATTGAACGTTTTGTTTATTCAAGTGCTCAGCAAATGGCTCCCCGTTCACAGGCCAGAATGATCTCGGGTCTGAGGAACTTCTTCGACTTTCTTATTTTTGAAGGACTCCGAAAAGAAAATCCGACGGATTTACTTGAGTCTCCCAAAATTGGCCGAAAACTGCCGGACACCTTGTCTGAAAAAGAGATCAACAGTATCATTGCTGCCATTGACCTCAGCAAGCCTGAAGGGGAAAGAAACAGGGTAATGCTCGAGGTTCTCTACAGCTGTGGATTGAGAGTTAGTGAAATGATCGGCCTGAAGATCTCTGATCTGTATTTCGAAGAAGGGTTTATCAAAGTAACAGGCAAGGGAAACAAACAAAGATTCGTTCCCATCAATTCCTATACAATAAAGTTGATTGGAAACTATAAAAACCTCATCCGATCTGGAATTGAGGTTCAAAAAGGATTTGAAGACACTCTTTTTCTGAATCGCAGGGGTAAACAACTGAGCCGTAATATGGTATTCATGATTCTGAAAGAGCTCACCCAAATAGCGGGCATTTCGAAAATCGTCAGTCCACACACACTGAGACATTCATTTGCCACCCATTTGCTGGAGAATGGTGCTGACCTCAGAGCCATTCAGCAAATGCTGGGTCACGAAAGCATCACGACCACAGAAATTTACATGCACCTTGATAAAAAACATTTAAAACAGGTGGTAGAAAAATACCATCCCAGAAAATAGGTTTTTTCTAATCAGTCATCACGAAGAAAAGGCTCGTGCAATTCTTCGTGCCAATTAATCATACATTTTTTGCCTCAATTCTTTGATGGAATCATTTTCAAGATATTCATCAAAACTCATGTACCTGTCAATCACACCACGCGGAGTGATTTCGATGATCCTGTTGGCAACAGTTTGTGCAAATTCGTGATCATGTGTTGAGAAAATAACCGTTCCCTTAAAATTCTTCAGGGCATTGTTGAAGGCTTGTATCGACTCCAGGTCAAGGTGGTTGGTAGGCTCATCGATCAGTAAAACATTGGCACGTTTCATCATCATTCGGGAGAGCATGCATCGTACCTTTTCACCTCCTGAGAGCACATTGCTTTTTTTCAGGGCTTCTTCACCACTAAAGATCATTTTACCGAGAAATCCTCTGATGTGAACTTCTTCCCTTTCCTCCTCTGTTTTTGCATATTGTCTTAACCAGTCGACAAGGCTCAGTTTATTTTCAAAGAAACTTGCATTTTCAAGTGGCAAATAACCCTGGGTCGTGGTAACTCCCCATTTGTAATCACCCGAATCAGGCTTTGCATTGCCCGAAATGATTTCATAAAATGCAGTAGCGGCACGTGATGCCTTTGAAAGCAGCACTACCTTGTCTCCTTTCCTGAGATTCAGATCTATATTGTCAAAAAGCAATTCCCCGTCAAGCGATTTTGATAAATTCTCAACGTGCAGAATCTGATCGCCCGCCTCTCGCTCCTGCTCAAAAATAATGGCCGGATACCTCCTGCTTGAAGGTTTGATATCAGCAATATTTAGCTTGTCAATCATCTTCTTTCTGCTGGTCGCCTGTTTTGATTTGGCCACATTGGCAGAAAATCTGCGGATAAACTCTTCCAATTCCTTTTTCTTCTCTTCAGCCTTTTTGTTCTGCTGGGCTCGCTGTCGCGCAGCCAATTGGCTCGATTCATACCAAAAACTGTAGTTGCCCGAATACTGGTTGATCTTTCCAAAATCAATATCGGAAATATGTGTACAAACAGCATCCAAAAAGTGACGGTCATGGGATACGACGATGACCGTGTTGTCATAATTCGCCAGGAAATTTTCCAACCATCCAATCGTTTCAAAGTCAAGGTCATTGGTAGGCTCATCCATGATCAAAACATCCGGCGATCCGAAAAGCGCCTGGGCAATTAAAACCCGCACCTTTGATTTACCATCAAGATCTCCCATATTGCTGTAATGCATATCTTCGGAAATTCCCAATGAAGACAGCAAATTTGCTGCCTCACTTTCTGCAGTCCATCCGCCCATTTCTTCAAATGTCACACCCAGCTCTCCAGCGAGCACCCCATCTTCTTCAGAGAAATCTGGTTTGGCGTATACCTGATCCAATTGCTTTTTCAGCTCATATAGGGGCTTGTTACCCATCATGACCGATTCAAGCACAGGAAATTCATCAAAAGCAAAGTGATTTTGTGAAAGTACTGACATTCTTTTTCCTTTGTCAAGACTTACTGAACCCGAAGTAGGGTCGATCTCACCCGAGAGAATTTTTAAAAATGTCGATTTTCCGGCACCATTCGCACCGATAATCCCGTAGCAGTTTCCCTGGGTAAAAACCGTATTCACCTCGTCAAATAAAACTCTTTTTCCGAACTGAACAGATAAATTTGATACTGTTAACATTTATTTTTTAATTTTTTTGCAAAAATAGTTATTTATATGAGATATAACTATTAAAGCCATCACAATTTTTGAAACACAAGACAGTCTGCATTCTTTTAAACCGACAAAAATCGTTAACATTTTTAACCTTTTTAAGGCTAATTTTTAACACCACATTAACAAGCCAAAGTGAGGTATATTAGTACATTTGCTTATGATGTTTAAATTTAAATGTTTGAAAAAAAATTACTTTACACCCGGAATAATCACTTTTTCATTTATACTCTCAATGCTTGTTTTAACAGGCTGTGATTATTCAGGTGGGAAAGACGCAGTCACATTCTTCGGAGGGAAGATTAAAAATCCGAAAGATGATTATGTGTATTTTTCAAAAGGCATGGAAGTACTTGATTCAGCCAAATTAGATGTCAATAACAAATTCTCTTTTAAATTAGATTCTCTTGAACTTGGACTTTATACCTTCAAGCACGGGGCTGAATTTCAATATTTATATCTGGAGCCTCAGGATAGCCTCTTACTTTATCTCAACACCTGGGATTTTGACGAATCTTTGATATTCAGTGGTAAAGGGAGTGCCAAAAATAATTATCTGATCAATTTGTGGTTGCAGCAGGAGCGAACTGAAAAAGAATTTAAAACCAACTTTAAATTAGATGAGGATGGTTTTTCAAAAGCCGTTGACGAAGGTATCAAAAAACAGCTCGACAAATACAACCAGTTCCTGGAAAATCAGGAAGAAAAGCCGTCACCATTTTTTGACAAACTGGTGAAGGCAGGTATTTATTACCCCTTTTACTATTTCAAAGAAATGTATCCGCGAAGACACCAGAGACTTATGGGGATAAATGAAAAAATGGAATTAAGTGAAGATTATTACAGTTACCGTGATCAAATCGACATCAATGACAAATCTCTTCTCGATTTTGGATTTACTCCTTTACTGATCAATACCTATTTGTATAATCTGGCACATGAGCAATATATGAAGGATCCTGATCAACAGATTTTTGAAATCACTTACATGAATACCGTCATTGACAAAATACAGATCGAATCCTTTAAGAATTCACTCTTGGCGAAAGCCGTCTGGTCGTCTTTATCAGACAAGTACGTATCGGATGAAAATACCCAGAAGATAAATGAGTTTTTCTTTGCGAACTGTTCAGATGAAAAATACAAGGTTGAGTTGAAAAAATCCATCGCTCAAAAGGAAAAAATAAAATGTGGAGAGGCTATGCCAAAATTGACGGCATACAATTTAGACAATTCTGAGGTTGAGATCAATGAGCTGATTAAAAATTCCGGTACCGTTATTTATTTTTGGCCCGAAGATATAACCCATGTTGAACTTTTGACCAATAAATTGAAATACCTGGAAAAAAAGCATCCTGATATTGTATTTATTGGAATCGAAAGAAGTAAATCTCCGGAAGAATGGAGAAAATTCATCAAATCACACAAACTTTCTCAAAACTCACAATTCAGGATCACAAAAAATTCTGATATCTACTCCTGGTACGAGGGTGATATGGCCAGAACCATCTTGGTCAACTCTCAGGGAAGAGTTGAAAATGGTTTTCTGTTTTTTAATGACAGCAAGCTGGATTATTATCTGAAAACCATTAATTAACACTGATTTATTGCATACTTCGTTAAATTAGTAGTATTTTTGCAAACTCTTAAACATAAAACAATATATTTATTTGCAAACCAGAGTTTTACAAATAAATGAGGTTTTGCAAAAAAAATATATGTCGATATTTAAAGAACTTGGATTAAGCCAAGAAGTAGTGGATTCATTAATAGAATTAGGCTACGAACAACCTACCGAAATACAGAAAATTTCCATTCCGCAGATATTGGGCAGCAAGGATGATTTAAAGGCCTTTGCTCAAACGGGTACCGGTAAAACAGCTGCTTTCAGTTTACCCATTATTGAACAGATCAACATCGCCAGCAAAAATACCCAGGCGATCATATTGTCTCCAACGAGAGAACTGGCCATACAGATTGCCAACAATATTAATGACTTTTCAAAAAATTTAAAGGGTCTGAATGTACTTGCTGTGTATGGAGGAGCCAACATTGAAGACCAGATCAGGTCCTTGAAAAAAGGCGTTCAGATTGTAGTTGGCACCCCTGGAAGAACACTGGACCTTATTAAAAGGAGAAGACTTGAACTTGACAGTATTGAGTGGCTCGTTCTGGATGAAGCCGATGAAATGTTAAATATGGGCTTCAAGGAAGAACTTGACAAGATTCTTGAATCCACCCCGGCTGACAAACAAACTTTATTGTTTTCGGCAACTTTTCCAAAAGAAGTGGAATCGATAGCCCGAAATTATATGCACAATGCAGTTGAAATCTCGGCCGGACAGAAAAACGTGGGTGCAGACAGTGTTTCGCATGAATTTTATCAGGTGTCAGACAGGAACCGATATCCTGCCTTAAAAAGGATTGCTGACGTGAATCCTGATATTTATTCCATTGTGTTTTGCCGAACAAGAAGAGAAACCAAGGAAATTGCTGAAAAGCTCATTGAAGACGGTTATAATGCGGATGCCCTTCACGGAGATCTTTCTCAGGCTCAAAGAGATATGGTCATGCAAAAGTTCAGAAATAAAAACCTCCAGATCCTCGTGGCCACCGACGTTGCTGCCCGCGGACTGGATGTGGACGATCTGACCCATGTGATCAATTATAAATTGCCGGATCAGGCAGAAAATTACACACACAGAAGTGGGAGAACGGGTAGAGCCGGAAAAAAGGGAATTTCCATAGCGATCATTACCGCGAAAGAGAGAAACAAGCTCAACCCGATTGAAAGGAAAATAAAAAAGAAATTTGTTCAGGCCCAGGTACCCAACGGAAAAGAAATCTGTGAGGTTCAGTTGTACAAATTAATCGATAAGATTCACGACATTGAGATCAATGAAAAAGAAATCAAGGACTACCTTCCGGATATCTTTGAAAAATTACAGGAACTGGACAGAGAAGAATTGATCAAAAGATTCGTATCCATCGAATTCAATCAGTTCTTGTCTTATTATCAAAATGCAAGAGACCTGAACAATGATGACAGACCTGAAAAGAGAAGGTCCGGCGACGAATCAATGAGCCGTTTTTATGTGAATCTCGGTAAAATGGACAACCTCACACCAGCCAGGCTCATAGGATTGATCAATGAACACCTGAAGAAAAGAAATGTTGAGATCGGACAAATTGAAATCCTAAAAAGTTTTTCATTTTTCGAGATTGATAAGAATTACGCCGATGACATTATTGAAAAACTGAACGGAGGCCAGTTCAATAACCGACGTGTAATTGCTGAAGTGACCTCCAAGCCTAAATCTGGAAGAAAAAAACGATCCTCAAAAGGCTTTGGAAAAAAAGACAGCAACAATGACAGAAAAGAGCTTTTCAGGGCAAAAAAGAAATATAAAAGCGGTGCTGGGGTGACCAGGCGCAAAAGAAGGTAAACAGATTTTTTTTCTTTAAATCTGATTCTTAAACAAGAGAGCGATCGCTTTGATTTTACAGAGGCAATAAGCTATCTTCTCGAGTAATTTGGTGATTCTTTGGTTATGGTCACATTATGGGGATGACTTTCTGCAATTCCAGATGAAGTGATTCTGACAAATCTGGCCTTTTTATGATCCTCAATATCCTTGCTCCCGCAATAGCCCATTCCGGCTCTTAAACCTCCTAAAAACTGATGCATGGTTTCGTAAACTTCACCTTTATAGGGTACCCTGCCAACGATCCCCTCCGGAACAAGTTTTTTCACATCGTCTTCCACGTCCTGGAAATACCTGTCTTTGGAACCTTTTTCCATGGCTTCAATAGAACCCATACCACGGTATGATTTGAATTTTCTCCCTTCGAATATGATGGTCTCTCCTGGAGATTCTTTCGTACCTGCCAGCAAGGAGCCCAACATTACCGTGTCTGCACCGGCCGCAATCGCTTTTGGAATGTCTCCTGTATACCTGATACCTCCGTCAGCAATAAGAGGAACACCAGTTCCCTTTACAGCAGCAGCTACTTCCATAATCGCAGACAATTGTGGAAATCCAACACCCGCAACGACCCTGGTCGTACAAATGGATCCTGGACCAATACCAACTTTGACCGCATCTGCTCCTGCTTCTATTAAAAATCTAGCAGCCTCTGCCGTGGCAATATTGCCCACAATAATATCTGTTGAAGGATACTCCGATTTAATTTTCTTTAAAATATCAACCACACCCTTGGAATGTCCGTGCGCCGTATCTATGACAAGGGCGTCAACACCTTCCTTGATCAAAGCGGCTGCCCTTTCTAATGAATCTCCTGTAACACCAATGGCAGCAGCAACCCTCAAACGGCCATAACTATCTTTATTGGCATGAGGATTTTCACTCACCTTGATGATGTCTCTATAGGTAATCAGACCCACCAACTTCCCTGCATCACTGACCACTGGTAACTTTTCAATTTTATGGTCCTGGAGTATCTTTTCCGCCTGTTTCAGCGAAGTTCCTTCCTTGGCGGTGATCAGATTTTCTGAGGTCATGACCTCAGACACGAGTCTGTCATTGTCATTTTCAAAACGCAGGTCCCTGTTGGTTAGAATACCAATAAGCTCATTTTCATCGTTGACCACCGGAATCCCTCCAATCTTGTATTTTCGCATCAGGGATTTCGCATGAGCCACATTTTTATCTTTGGAAAGGGTAATAGGATCAATGATCATACCCGATTCTGATCTTTTAACCTGTTTGACTTCAGAGGCCTGCATGGCAATGGTCATATTCTTGTGAAGAATTCCTATTCCACCTTCACGTGCCATGGCGATAGCCATGTCAGATTCGGTTACCGTATCCATGGCTGCGGATATGATAGGCGAATTAATGGTGATATTTCTGGTGAATTTAGTTTGAATACTTACATCACGAGGTAAAACTTCTGAAAAGGCGGGAACGAGCAGTACGTCGTCGTAAGTAAGTCCTTCAAGCAAAATTTTGGGAGTCGTCATAAAATGCAATTAGAAATTAATTGCGTGCAAATTTACAATATTAAATCGGATAGAAAAAACCTTCACCCCCTTAAAATAAAAACTCACGGAGGAGAACCTATCTTACCTTAGGGAAAAGACAATCTTTTAATATCAGGATGCTGATCAGAATCAAAGAAAAGACCATGAAAATTCCTGAGATCATGATCACATATTTAAACCATAGAACGCCGGTCCATAAAACATAAATCCCTCCAAATGTAAGCACCAAAGAGGCAAAAGGCTCTAACATGAGAAAAGTCTTGAGGGTATCGGGAACCTTTGTCATGTACAATAAGACAGACAGCACAAAGAACACCAGGGCAAGCGAAAGGATGTGATTATGGATCAGGGTCAATATATCCTTTTCAGATTTTTTAAACTGCATGATTTCCGCTGATTCGTCCGATTCATTTCCCAAATAATTTTTTTCAATGCCATCGGCATTGAGAGAAGTACTCACACGAACAAAATTAAATCCTGTAAAAAAACCTACATTCAATACGATTATAAAACAACTGACCAGGATTCGTAAATCACGGGGTAATTGGCTCAATAATCCTTTTAAATTCATATCCTAAAGTTCAGTTGGTAGTTTTGAAATGTTTTTCAGCAGCGCGTTGATTGCATTGGTCATGGATTGAGCTGATATCGTAGCGCCCGATATTCCTTTGATATCGTTACCGTATTTCAATTCGTCCTTTTTGCCACTTCCGTCAAATTGCCGAAGCCACCTTTTACTGCTGATCTCTCCTCCATAGTCTTCTCTATAGGCCAGAATCTTAATTTTCCTGATGATGAATTCAGTATCAAATATCACCACAAAATCAAATTCATCAGCCTTGCTCGGGGCTTTACCAAAATAAAAATAACCCAGATGCTGTTCATCCT
>JAHEHF010000129.1 GCA_024644745.1 Flavobacteriaceae bacterium | reverse complement strand
CATCACAGATCCGATAAATACGGTCTATAACGGCATGGAAAGCATTTATTTTTCAAGAATGGAAGCTGAAAACATCCAGGTGGTATTTACTGACCTTGAGCGGCTGCGGGACAGCAACCCTCCCTATTCAGCTTTTTGGCGTATTTTTGTGAAGCCTTTTGGCAACAGTGCCGGCGGACTTTTACCAAATCCGTTCGGAAAAGGCCGTGTTACCCTGCGCAGTTATCTGGCCCTATTTAATTTCAAGGCCAATCACCGCAAAATCATAATATGTGATGGTGCTGAAGGCTTATCGGCTCTCGTAACTTCAGCCAATCCGCATGATGGGAGCAGTGTCCACGGAAATGTGGCACTATACTTTACAGGCCCGGCAGTGCTTGACCTTTTGCAAAGCGAGAAAGCAGTACTTGATTTTTCCGGTGGGCCCACTTTGCCTCTATATCCAGCTGGAAACTTACAAAATATTGATACCGAAACAACGATTCAGATAGTCACAGAAAAAAAAATCAAGGATGTTCTTATTGCAGCCTTAAGTCAGGCAGGCGTTGGGGACAAACTGGCAATGCTAACATTCTACCTTTCGGATAGAGATATTATTAGCGCCCTGAAAAAGGCCCATGGTCGCGGTGCAACAGTTCGAGTTCTTCTTGATCCCAACAAGGATGCATTCGGCAGGGAGAAAAACGGCATCCCCAACAGGCAAGTGGCCGGTGAATTGGTTAAGGCTGGTATCCCGGTCAGGTGGAGCAATACCCACGGAGAACAGTCACATACCAAAATGTTTCTGGCAGAAGACAGACAAGGGCGGAGCACAGTAATATTGGGATCGGCAAATTTTACAAGGAGAAACCTCGAAGCTCTGAACCTGGAAACAGATATAGCAATACGCGGGCCAAAAACCACACCAATATTTCAGGATGTTAGAAAATATGTTGATTTGCTGTGGAGTAATATTGACGGCAGAGAATTCAGTGTTGATTATATTGAATATGCGGATAATTCATTTCTTCGCCGGTTGCAGTATCGCTGGATGGAAGCAACTGGTATGTCGACTTTCTGACAAAAGAGGCAGGATAGTTCCTTCTTGTTTCCCACAATTTTAATATTGACTCCTTCATGTCATACATGAAAAGCTAATCATACAAATTGATATTCATTAAAAACATCCAGTTGCATTAATCCATAATCCTACCTTCTCCACCGGACCTTCTTTACTTATTGACGCCTGTCATAAGATTATTCGATTGACAAACTGTCCAGTTAAATTTATTGTTGCAACAATGTGTATCCAATGTTGCAACAAAATAACAAAGGTGATTCAGTGAACAAAACATCTGCGTTACGGATTAGGATTGACCCGAATCTACATCATCAATTCTTAGAAATTTGCAAAAATCAAGAAAGACCGGCCTCGCAAGTTATCAGGGATTTTATGAGACAATATGTTCAGTTGTATGGTGGTGGATTACAACTTGAACTCTTCAATGTCAGTGAAAGTTTTAAAATTGTTAGCAATGTGGCAAGAAAGATGGATGGTTAAAAAACAGATGAGCAAACCGAGAAGGGAAGTAGTCAAATGATTAGGTTTCACTGATGGAAACGAGAAAGGTTGAGCGCTTCGATCTCCGAATTGAAACCTTGTTGAAAGTTCGAGATGAAGCAATAGCAGACAAGCCACCGGTACTATTTTCCCGTGATATATCGTGCGACGGAGTTTTTCTGGCTACAGACTGCCCGTTTCCCATCGGCACCAATCTTGACCTGAACCTTTTGCTGAGCCAGCCTGAATTTGGCAGTATGCCAGAAGATGAAAGAATTAATATTAGTACAAGTGGCAAGGTGATACGGACGGATGATCAGGGAATGGCGGTTGAATTTGATAAACAATATAAAATTTCACGGTTGAAACTAGAAGCTTAGCACTTAAAAGTTTTTCGAAAAGTTAATAATGGTATGATTGCAAGTTGTTATGTGAACTATTATATGCGGATCTTTGTATGAATCAGCAAAGTTGCCATTTCCCTGTTCGGGTGGGGCGCGACATGCTTTTTGCCAACAGCTTCTGAAATTCCGGCCCGGGAATTTCCCGGGCCCCAAACTGTTCGAGATGTGTTGTTTTCATCTGGCAGTCGATCAGGTCAAAATCCCATTCCAGCATTTTATTTACCAGGGAAACCAAGGCAATTTTCGAACTGTTCGATTGCAGGCTGAACATGGATTCCCCGAAAAAAAATCCACCCAGGGAAATGCCATAAAGCCCTCCAGTAAGTGCATCATCCTGCCAGCATTCCACGCTATGCGCATAGCCCATGTCATGTAGATGACTGTATGCTGTAATCATGTCCTTGGTAATCCAGGTGTTGTTTCCCTTTCGCACATCAACTGTTGCACATGCAGCAATGACCTGTCGAAAGGCCGTGTCCATGGTCACAGAGAATTTTTCCTGCCGCATCAAACGGGAGAGTCTTTTAGGAATTTTAAATTCATCCGGAAAGATAACAAGTCGTGGAGAAGGTGCCCACCAGAGAATAGGATCCCTTTCCGAAAACCAAGGGAAGATGCCGTTGTTGTAAGCAAGGAGAAGTCTTGCCGGGGAAAGATCACCGCCGATGGCCAGTAAGCCATCTTTTTCCGCCAGTTCGGCTGGGGGGAAAACAAGTTTATCCGTGAGCTGATAAACAGGCATTACATTTATTAACCTAAAAATGATTGCAGCATCTGATATAAAATTATACCAAATGCCATGACACTCATGGCACAGGGGAGGATATATTTATAGACCTTTATAAATGAAGCACTGAAATAATCGACCGTGAGCAGAAAACAGAGATGCACAGGCGAGAGCATCATGCCGGCGTAGCCCATGCTGAAGGCCAGAACCAGGGCGGCCATGGGCTGCATGCCGATCTCACCTGCCGAGATAAAACCAACAACAATGGGAAAGGCCGCCCCGGCGAAACCGATGGCAATGCCCGTCACCAGGCCGGCGAGGAAGGGCAGAAATGCAATGATCAGTCCAATGGGGACCCGGCCTGTTGAAAGTTCTCGGCCGGCCAGGGGGATGAGCCCTGATGAATTCAACAGTGATTCAAAAATCATGACACCGGCCAACGTAATGAATACATTCGCTGTTTTCATGGAAGCAAGATCCGAAAACATTTTACGGGAATCTTTTTTTCTGCCGAGCCAGATTATGATCAGGCTGACAATAAGTCCGGCCAGCATGGATAGAAGTTTCCAGGAGGCCGGATTCAGGCCGGGTAGCATTCTATGGAAAAGTCC
>JAHEHF010000036.1 GCA_024644745.1 Flavobacteriaceae bacterium | reverse complement strand
CCGATCTGACCCGAGGTGTACAGCGTATCATTAAATTTTACAGCCTGGCTGTAAGGCCCGATAGGAGCAGGGGCATTTGTGGTCTCGATTATTTTTTTCATAAGATTTGATTTTGCTTGCGGATTTAAATTTGTTAAAGTTAAGAACTGTATAAAATCAGAACAATCTTCTGTCCGGCACTTTTCTTTGATCATATTTCAGATCGCTCAGCGGACCTGATTTGATACCAATAAAGAAGTAATAAGTAGCCCTGTCACCAAATGGTACCCAGTTGAAGCTGAATCTCCAGCTGTCGAGATCCCTTTCAAATCTGAGTTGCGTATAGGTAATTCCCTTATTCTTCATATCGTAACCCGAGGAGACTCCTACCCTCCATTTCGGACTGAATTCAAGGTTTCCTGAAACCTGAATGGAATTTGTAGTGATCTCACTCTGAGCCCGTGCGTTGTTGTAGGTCAGGGAATACCTTATTTTTAGGTCCCATGGCATTGCGGTTTGATAAAGGGTTGCAGATTTGACTTTTTCCTCATCCGTATTGATCTGTTGATTCCTGTCCATCAAACTTTGGCCAAACATATTATCGGCACTTCCTGCACCTGAATCTCCTGCTGTGGATGAGCCTCCACCTTTTTTTTCTTTTTCCAGATCAGCACTTGAAATGGAATAATTTGCTGTGAAATTCGCGTTGGTCAGTCTGAGCAAACTACCGCCGTTGTTGATATTGAATTCGTTGATCCTCGTTCCGTTCGCGTTGAGTGCGTATGGGTCCATGGCAGCAGCTAAATTGACATTCAATTTGTTCTTCAGCATTTGAGTACCGGCAGTCATCCTCAAAGGGCTCCATTTCAGAGAATCTGCTGCCATATTATAGCTGGTAGAGAAATTAAGGTTGTTTAGGATTTTTATTTTTCGCGGCTCATCATCTTCCGAATCTTCTTTTGGAGCCATCTTGGCCTCAAGTGTGTTGTTAAGTGACATCCCAATGCTGCTTGACAATCCCTTTGAGGGAGATCCGTAGATCCCATTTTGAAACCTTGTGTATTCTCTTGTGTCATCAGGATCTATGCTGGCTTGATATTCATCATAATATTCGCTGAAATCAGGCCTGTAGCTGTAAGAGACAGAAGGTCGCATGACGTGTCTCAGTGCCTGTAATTTTCCTTTTTTAAAATTGAGAAGCCCGTAAACTGTGGTACTGGCCGATACCCCACCCGAATATTCTCTAAAGGAATCAAATCCGCTGATCGTATCGGTAATGACCTCATTGCTGTCTTCGTCCCAGTATTTATCGATTGTTTTAAAATACCAGACATCACGATAAATTGCTGTGGGAGCCAGACTTATAAATTTCAAAACCTTGGCATTGGTGCTCATTGACACATCGTGTTTGATTCCCGTTCGGGCCTGCTCAAACATTTTTGATGTTCCGAAATCCTCATCAGTGGTTGAAATCCTGTTTTGGGCATTCATGGAGTAATTGATCCCTATGTTCTGTATGGGGTTTTTCTTGGCACCCACTTTTGGCGCAAAGGGATAAATTCTGTCCATATTGACAACAAGAGAAGGCAAACTCATATCTATGGATTCCGTTTTTGTGTTTTGTGTATGGGTCATCGATGCATTCATGTTGAATGGTGTTCCTACAAATTTTTTGTAATAGGACACCGAAGATGCAAAGGTATTTGTCAGGTAATAAGGAGAGCTTGATTCATTGATCGATTCTGTAAAAAAACTGCTGCTACCAAAATTCACGGAGGCCGAAAATCTCGAATTCGGATTGGTCTGAGCCGACTGGCTGTGCGTCCAGCGAATAAAGAAATTCGTTGCCTTGCTGTAATCTGGAAAACCTTTTTGGCTGTTGATCAGATTTTCATACCTAAAACTGAAACTCCCGGTGAACTTATAGCGCAAAGCATAGTTAGACTCGGCTCGCAGTCCCCAGCTTCCGTTGGTGTAAATATCTCCGAGAATGGCCAGGTCGAGATAATCGTTCACCGCAAAATAGTATCCCCCGTTCTGAAGAAAGTAACCCTGATTGTTATTTTGCCCCCAGGTGGGAATTACAAAACCGGAGGCTCTTCCGGAGGTAAGCGGTGAATAAAAGAACGGAAGTACCAAAGGCGTGGGAACATCGGCAATCACCAGGTTGCTCATACCTCCCACAATCTTACTGTCCGGAACAATTTTGATGTTATTGGTCTGGACGTAATAATCGGGATTTTCTTTTTGGGATGTGGTAAAACGCGCCCGGTTGATATAAAAGGTACTGTCATTTTCTTTTTTAGTGATGTCACCCCTAATGATCATGCCCTGCTGTTCTGTTTTGGAATTGTAAATAATGGCTTTTTCATTCTCAAAATTATAGATCAGGGAATCCTGCACAGATTGTTGCTGTCCTTGTTTGAATTCAGGCAGCTGAACATAAACTCCTGCCGTGTCAAAGATACCGGTGGCCGTTGCCAGACTGTTCTTGTAGTCAATGATGATTTTGCCAGCTTTTAGTTCAATGTCCTGAAAGTACAGTTCGGCTTCATTGTACAAGGTAGCCTTCTGGTTGATAAAATCATTGGAAATATAATCTTTCGCCTTGTGGATGATATTGTCTTCAAGATATTCTGGTGTGATTTGAACACTGTCGGTTTTTACCGTATCAATAACCGTAAAATCAGGATTAAGGCCCGGAATAACCCTCAAACTGTCTGTTCTACTTATATCGTCGTCTACATTATCTTTATTTTGTTTTTTTTGACCAATTGCCTCTTGATGTACAAAACAAAAAAATAGGATAAAGAAAAGTAAGTATCTTAAATTTGTATACAATGCTATAAATAGTATTTTTGTAAAAAAATGACATTTTTTTGATTTACAAACTTACATATATTTTTTCAGTGGTATAAAAATATAATCGAAAAACTAGAAGGGTAAAAAGGATGATAAATAAAGAAAAGAATAGTGGTTTTATTTCGGGTCGGATGGTGATGATTTGTTCACTTTTGTTGTTTTTATTTCAGGTGCAAATTTATGGTCAAACTGATTTTAAAGTGGTTCTTGATGCGGGTCATGGAGGAAAGGATCCGGGAAGGCCTGCCAAGAATTACAGTGAAAAGGATATCGCATTGAGCATCGTATTGCAATTGGGCAAGAAACTGGATGCCATTGATGATATTGAAGTGATTTATACCCGTGACAAGGATGTATTTGTAGATCTGAAAGAACGGGGGCGAATTGCCAATGAGGCAGATGCGGATCTTTTCGTTTCTGTGCATTGTAATGCTTTTCATACGCAGGCCGACGGAACTGAAACCTATGTATTGGGGTTACATGCCAATAAACAAAATTTTGAAGTGGCCAAACACGAGAACTCAGTGATCTTTCTGGAAGACAATTATGAAGAAAAATATGAAGGGTTTGATCCTAATTCCCCGGAAGCCGTCATCGGAATGACACTGATGCAGGAAGATTTTCTTGACCAGAGCCTGTTTTTGGCCAGTCACATTCAGGATAATTTCAGGGAAGACCTCAAAAGGACCGACAGGGGTGTTAAACAGGCGGGATTTGTGGTACTGCACCAAACCTATATGCCCAGTGTATTGATTGAAACAGGGTTTATCACAAATAAGAGCGAGGGTGCATTTTTGAATTCCAAGAGTGGCCAGAATAAAATAGCAGAGGCTATTTACGGGGCGATCAAAAGGTACAAAAAGAACCTTGATGAAAACCTGGTTGTTGAAGAGCAACCGGTACCTGAAGACATGACCCAGGCAAGAGTTTATCCCGGAGTTGATTTTAAAGTTCAGATCGCATCAGGAAAGAAAAAACTCGATCCAAAACCATATAATTTCAAAGGCCTCAAAGGCGTTGAGAGAGACAGGATACAGGGTACCTATAAATATTATTACGGCAGGTCGTCAGATTATGACAAGATCCTGGAGGTGCAGAAAGAAGCTCGAAAAGCAGGGTTTGCTTCAGCCTTTGTCATTGCTTTTAAGAATGAAGTTCGCGTTGCATTGACAGACATTATCAAAAAGTAAAGAAGAGAAAAGCTTCATAAATCGAATGGTATGGCTTCAGGGGTTTAATGAAATGTCACTGAAAAGAAATGATCTCAATTCATTTTTACAGAAAAATATTTAGTAATATTGTTTAACTAAAAAGATATTTTGACCGTTACAAGAGAATTAAAAACCGGAGTTATTGTTTTAATCATTATAGCCTTGTCTTTTTGGGGTTTTAATTTTTTAAAAAACAGAAATCTTTACGACAAGACCAGAACCTTTTATGCCGAATACAGTAATGTTCAGGGGCTGGCTCCTAAAAGCCCGATAACAATAAACGGGCTTAAGGTTGGATCTGTATCCGAGATCACATTCCATCCTCAGAAAAAGGGCATTCTTGTAGCGCATCTCAATCTTACCGATGACATTCAGTTCTCGGTAAACAGCATTGCTCAGATCTACAGCCCGGATTTCATCAGTGGAAAATCCCTGAAGATCAATATTGCGCTTGATGAGGATGCGATTGCAAAAAACGGCGATACCCTCATTGGAGAAGTTGATTCCGGAATCATTGGCATGATCAATGAGCAGATTGCACCCCTTCAGTCAAAAGTGGAGAGTTTTGTTGTGCATACAGATTCTGTGATGCAGAATATAAACAGTCTTATGGATGCACAGAATCAGAACAATATCAAAGAATCCCTGGAAAGCCTCAACAGTATTTTGAAAAGGCTGAAGCAAACTGCTGGATATATAGAATCGATTGCCCAGGAAGATGGAAAGCTTGACAGTATCATTGACAATGCCAATAAGGCCATGTACAATTTTTCTGAGATCTCCGATTCGATAAAGGCAGTGAATATCGGGGAGGCGGTTGCAGAATTGCAGTATTCCCTGGAGAGTTTTAATGTGATCCTCGACAGCGTCAAGACGGGTAATGGCACCATGGGCAAGCTTATGCAGGATGAAGAATTGTATAACAATCTCACAAATGCCTCCAAAGAACTGGAAGAATTGCTCAGAGAGGTCAAGCTGCATCCAAAGCGATTTGTTCATCTTTCTGTATTCGGGAAAAAGGAAAAACCTTATGAGGAACCAGTGAAAGAGTAGTTGATAACTTGTAATAAATTTGTCTTCTTCTCCTGAGGAGATTATTTACTTTTATTATTGAATTGAAGCCTTTTCATCTTCGATACCGGACGAATTAAATTTGTTGTATCCTATGTCTTATTTGCCCAATATTCTCTTTGTCATCCTGCTTGCAACTGGGATTGGTTTATTTATCCGCAACATTAAAAAATTAAGGCGGAATATAATGCTGGGCAGGGATATTGACAGAAATGACAAGAAGTCTGAAAGGTGGAAACAAATGGGTCTAATAGCCCTGGGTCAAAGCAAAATGGTCCGCAGACCCGTTGCCGGTGTTTTACACATTTTGGTATATGTGGGTTTCGTGATCATCAATATCGAGGTTCTTGAGATTATTATTGATGGAGTGCTGGGTACGCACAGGGTATTTGCTTTTGCAGGGGGCTTATATGATGTCCTGATAGCTTCATTTGAAATACTTGCCTTTTTGGTTCTGGTCTCTGTTGTTATTTTCTGGATAAGGAGAATGGTATTGAAGATCCCTCGCTTCTGGAACAAAGAAATGACAAGCTGGCCCAAGAATGATGCGCTGAATATTCTTTATTTTGAAATGGTACTTATGGGGCTCTTTCTATTGATGAACGGCGCTGACCATGCCTTGCAGCAAATCGGGGCCATACATTATGCAACGGCAGGAAGTTTTCCTGTGAGTCAATATTTGTCAGGGGTATTACCTCAAAATGAATTGATACTGTTTTATATTGAAAGGGGTGCCTGGTGGTTGCATATCATCGGAATTCTGATTTTTCTGAACTATCTTTATTATTCCAAGCATTTGCACATTTTGCTCGCTTTTCCTAATACTTTTTACGGGAACCTTGCGCCACAGGGCAAACTGGACAACCTGGAATCGGTGCAAAAAGAAGTGAAATTGATGATGGATCCGAATGCGGATCCATATGCAGCACCTGAGGAGAGTGAAGAGGTGGTGGAAAAATTTGGAGCCAGTGATATTGCCGACCTGAACTGGGTACAACTGATGAATGCATACACTTGTACAGAATGTGGAAGATGTACTTCTGTTTGTCCGGCGAATCAAACCGGTAAGGAATTGTCTCCAAGGGCCATTATGATGAAGACCCGTGACAGGTTAGAGGAAGTCAGTAAATTTATAGATGACAAGGATGAGGCAACATTTAAAGAGCAAGGTGACGGAAAGTCCTTATTATCGTATATCTCAGAAGAGGAGATTTGGGCATGCACGAGTTGTAATGCCTGTGTTACAGAATGTCCGGTTGCGATTGACCCCCTTTCGATCATTATTGATCTTAGGAGGTATCTCGTGATGGAAAATTCTGCGGGACCACAGGAATTGAACGTGATGATGAGCAATATAGAAAATAACGGGGCACCATGGCCCTACAACCAAATGGACAGGTTGAACTGGAAGGATGAATAAAAAAATCGGGATAAAAAACAGACGCAAAATTAAAATTTATTAAATATTTAAATTAATTTAGTATGGAAATACCAACAATGGCCCAAAAAATGGCAGAAGGAAAGGCTCCTGACGTGTTGTTTTGGGTTGGTTGTGCAGGTAGTTTTGACGACAGGGCCAAAAAAATTACCAAGGCATTCGCGAAAATCCTGATCGCTGCAAAAGTTGATTTTGCGGTTTTGGGTTCTGAAGAAAGCTGTACCGGTGATCCGGCGAAAAGAGCAGGAAACGAATTTTTGTTTCAGATGCAGGCAGTGACAAATATTGAAGTACTGAATGCTTATGAAATTAAAAAGATCGTGACAACTTGTCCGCATTGCTTTAATACTTTAAAAAATGAGTATCCCGAATTGGGAGGAACTTATGAAGTGATGCATCATACACAGTTTTTAAAAAGTTTGCTTGAAGAAGGAAGAATAAGCATCGAAGGTGGTTTTTACAAAGGAAAGCGCATCACTTTTCACGATCCGTGCTACCTGGGCAGGGCCAATGATGTTTATGAGGCACCGAGAGACCTGATCGAGAAACTCGAGCTTGAATTGGTAGAGATGAAACGATGTAAATCGAATGGTTTATGTTGTGGGGCAGGAGGCGCACAGATGTTCAAGGAGGCAGAAAAAGGAGATAAGGAAATTTTTGTTGAAAGAACTGAAGAAGCCCTTGATACCCATCCAGATATTATTGCCACGGGATGCCCTTTTTGCAATACGATGCTGACCGACGGGATAAAGAATAAAGAAAAAGAAAAGATCAAGGTGATGGATGTTGCCGAATTGGTGGCCAGGGCCCAGGATCTTTAATTATTAAGAATAGAATATGCCATTTGTGAGAGACAAGAATTTAGTTAACGTATATGAAGAAATTGATAAGGCCAACAACACCATCAAGACCTTGTCAACTGCTTTAAAGGACGAAGAGGAGAACAATTCCCTTTTGAAAAAGCACAGGATCATCCTGGGCGTTTTCTGCCTGTTGTTCCTGATCCTTTTTTTATGGTCTTTTCTGCCTAAATCGAAGCAGTATAAACAAGAATATCTGATCAAGAACAATCTGAGTCTGATTGATACGGATTCCTTGCACAAAATCCAGAGAAAGGCAAGACAGGTGATCGTAGCTGATTCAGTGAAAGGCTCTTTGATGGACCTGAGTATCGTTTACAGCATTCAGATCGGTGCCTATACCAATTTTAGTTCCAATCTGATCTCAAAAGATATTACCCAGATGGAGGAATTTGAAGAAAATGGCTTCAATAAATTTTCAATCGGGAAATTCATGACTTACAGGGAAGCTGTTTTGCTCAGGGATGACCTGAAGAGGGTTGGTTTCAAAGACTGTTTTATTATCGCTAAATCCTATGGAATGCCGGTAAATATTAACGAGGCCTTGCAGCTTAGCGGAGAAAAGTGGATTAGGGGAGCTTCCAATTAATCATCAAAACATTTATTTTGTCAAAAGTAACAATTTGGATAAAGGCGGCCCGACTGCGAACTTTACCTTTGTCTTTATCAGGTATTATTGTAGGCTCATGTATTGCGGCATCCCAGAACGCCTTTGATGGACTCATCTTTTCACTTGCCTTATGCACCACAGTTGGTTTTCAGATCATTTCGAATTTTGCCAATGACTATGGAGACGGAATGAAAGGGACTGACAATAAAGACAGGATTGGCCCCGAACGTGCCTTGCAAAGTGGAGAAATCAGTCCTTCATCAATGCTGCGGGCCATTAAGATCACAGGCCTGATCAGTGCCTTACTGGCCTTGGCCCTGATCTATGTTGCTTTTGGAACAACGCATTTGGTTTATACCTTTTTGTTTGTTTTACTGGGGCTGAGCAGTATTTATGCTGCCGTAAAATACACCATGGGAACAAATGCTTATGGTTACAGTGGATTTGGAGATATTTTTGTGTTTCTTTTCTTCGGAATTCTAAGTGTTTGCGGAACTTATTTTTTATATACCCTCAGCCTGGACCTTACCATTTTATTACCTGCCATGTCAATAGGCCTGTTGAGTGTAGGTGTGTTGAATCTTAATAATATGAGAGACCGGGACTCAGATTTAAAAGCCGGAAAGAATACTGTGGTCGTAAAAATAGGAGCAGAATTTGCCAAATATTATCATTATTACCTGCTTGGGGCCTCTTTCCTGTTCGCCTTGTTATTTACAGCCATCCGATTTCGTTCCGGGTATCAATTCCTGTTTGTTATCGCTTACGTACCCATTTTCAAACATCTCTTCAGGGTATACCAGACAAAAGACATGAAAGCCATCGATCCTGAATTAAAAAAGCTCGCCTTGAGTACTTTCTTATTCGCGGTTCTTTTTGGAATTGGGTTAATCATCTGACCTGACAATTATCATGATAATAAAAGATAAATTTGTCGACTTTTGTCTCATCAAAGGATCATGAAAAAACTTGTATTCACACATCTGCTCTTGAATTTGTACCTGCTGGCGCTAATACAGCCTGCCCTGCCTGTTCTGGACTACCTGATCAATTATGATTATATCCTCAGTGAATTGTGTGAAAACAGAGACAAACCGATTCTGACTTGTAACGGAAAGTGTTATTTAGAGGACCAGGTCACAAATCAACTGGATCTTCAGCCTGACACTGAACAGCCCCTTCCTCCTAAAATGGATCTTGAAAAGTTTATCACTTTGAAAGGAGAAGCGCTACCGGTATTACAAGCTCATCCTGATTGGCTCGTCAAAAGCCCTTTTCACCACATAGTGATGCAGGAGGTTCGTATTTCGAATTCCCTGTTAAGACCTCCCATTGTTTAAATAATTTTTACAGCTGCCCGCAGTGGCATCTTTAGGTCACGATCCTGGTGTCGTGATGAAAATTTTTATTCAAACAACACAAATAATCAATGAAAATAAATGTTATTGGATTACTCACGATATTGTTTACGTGGGTAACAAGCCATGCACAACAATTGAACATCCATGGAACTGTGCAGAATGAGGAGGGAACCGGCCTTGAAAATGCCTTGGTCCGGGTTTTGGGTTCGGAGCTTTATTCAGAAACCGACCCGAATGGAAATTTCAATATCCTGGCCCGGGAGGGTGACAGTGTTTCTGTATCGCATATAGGATATTTGACTGAAACCGTCAGGCTTAAAAATCAAATCATAATTGGCCTGAAAGAAAAGGCCTTTGCTCTTGATAATATTATTGTGCAGGCAGATCCTTTCGGTCATGTGGCTCAGTCCAGAATTGTCTATGACGATATCAAGGCCATGAGCCAGCCAAGAAATGTGAGTGATCTTTTTAAGGATATTCCTGGCTTTGGAGTTCAAAAAAGAGGGGCCTATGCCTCTGAACCCGTTTTTAGAGCCTTTAAATATGAACAGCTCAATGTACAGTATGATGGGGGGATGAAAATTTTGAATGCCTGCCCCAACAGGATGGACCCTATTACGACCCATGTCATTCCGGAAGAAATTGAAAGAATAGAGATTGTAAAAGGTCCATTTACGGTCAGGTTTGGTCAGAATTTTGGTGGTATTATCAATATGGTTTCCAAGAATCCGGATTCCCGAAAACAGGGTATCAGCGGAAACCTGGAAACTGGATATGAAACCAATGGCAACAATTTCACCGGAAGAGGGGCCTTACTGTTTAAAAAGGAGATTTACGATCTTGAACTCAATGGATCCTACAGAAATTATGGAGATTATACAGATGGCAACGGAGATGAAGTTCCTTCCTCCTTTAGATCAACTGATTATTCCATGAAGCTGGGTATCAATCCAAACAATCGGCAACGCCTGCGTTTTACATGGAGACAATCCTTTGGACGCGATATCAAACACGCCGGCCTCGCTATGGATTCACCTTATGACAATAGTTACCTGCTGGGGCTGGATTACAAGATCAGGGAGTTGTCAGGTATCTTCAGCAGCATTACGTTTAAAGGATTTTATTCTTATGTCGACCATTTGATGTCAAATGAGAATCGGCCTAATTTTATGATGGTCGATGCTGAATCGAACGTTTTCGTGACGACCTGGGGCGGGAAAGCAGAATTGGTCCTGCATCCAAATGACAGGTCATCTCTGTTTGTTGGTTTAGACGCCAACATGATTGCAAGAGAAGGAGACAGAATAAGAAAGATCAAGATCATGAATGGAAATATGCTTCCTGAACCTGTAGTGAGGGTTGACAAGATTTGGCAGGATACTCAACTCAACGACATTGGCATCTTTGCAGAGGGAAAATTAAGAGTTTCCGATCTGTCGACTTTAACGGCAGGAATAAGATCAGATTTTATACATACAGACATCCTTGACCCGGCACAGGATTTTCTGGACCTTTACGGCGGAGTCATTGATGCTCAGAATGAAGTGAACATAAGCGGCAATATTTCTTACCTCTTCAGTCTGGACAAGACTCGTTTTCAAGTTGCTTTTGGTCATGGTCTGAGGACGGCCTCCATCGTTGAACGATATATCAATCATTTCAATATCAACTCGGACCCCTATGAATACGTAGGGAATCCTTTTTTAAGTCCTGAAGCAAATAATCAACTTGAAATATCTGTAAATCAGCAATTTAATAAAATTGATATTGGAGCATCACTATTCTATTCATTTTTATCCGATTATATCACTGCAGTGGTCGACGAGAGCCTTCCGAGGAAGTTTATGCCGATGCTTGAGCCAAAGTTTGCCAAACGTTTTATCAACGTTGAAGATGCAATGCAAACCGGTTTTGAGTTTTATTTAAACTACCATTTTACACCTGAATTAAGCTTCTTGTCTGACTTGTCTTACACTTACGGGCAAAACAGGGAACTCGATGAACCTTTACCTCAGATCCTTCCCTTAACGGCGCATTTGAGTTTGAACTACGACAAGGAAAAATATTGGTTCAATGTCAAAACCCGGATGGTGGCTGAGCAGGATCGAATTGCCCTGTCGTTCAGAGAAACTGTCACTCCTGGTTATGCTACCCTGGATCTGAGTGCAGGTTTCCGACCCTTTGATAAATTTTCGGTTGGAGGATCGGTTTTGAATATTTTTGACACAGCCTTTTACGAACATTTAAATTTTTCTTATAACAATTCAGATCTGTCTGAAGGCCGAATTTATGAACCCGGCAGAAACTTCACGATATATATCAATTATACTTTCTAAGACGAATTGTTGGTATCAGAGCCGCGGGACCTCATAAGGTCCCGCGGCTTTATTTTTCAGGTTCATTGGAAGTGAGCAGGGAAATCAGTAAATTTAATCTCAAAAATAATCATCATGAGAATTAGATTTTTAGGACATGCGGCACTCTCCATTGAAGTTGCCGGAAAACATATTGTAGTTGACCCCTTTATAAGCCCGAACGAATTGGCCAAGGATATTGACATTGCTTCTCTTGAAGCTGATTATATTTTGATTACCCATGCCCACCAGGACCATATTGTGGATGTTGACGCTATAGCGAAGAGAACCGGCGCCACGATAGTTTCCAATTATGAGATCGTCACCCATTACGGCAAGCTGGGTTTTGAAGGGCATCCGATGAATCACGGAGGATCCTGGCAGTTTGATTTTGGCAGGTTGACCTTTACCAATGCCGTTCATACAAGTTCCTTTCCTGACGGGACTTACGGAGGACAGCCGGGCGGGTTTATTATGGAAACCGATGAAGGCAATCTGTATATTGCCGGAGATACTGCGCTGACCATGGACATGAAGCTGGTACCCATGCAGTGCAAGATTGATCTGGCTGTTTTACCCATTGGGGATAATTTTACCATGGGCATCGAAAGCGCGGTCATCGCAGCTGATTTTGTGGAATGTAAAAGAATTCTGGGATATCATTACGATACCTTTGGGTATATTGAAATAGATCACAAGAAGGCCAAAGAAACTTTTAAAAATGCAGGAAAGGAATTGAGCTTGTTGCCTGTTGGGGATATCATTGAGGTTTAATTTCCCCATTTTTTGTATCTTTAAAAGGAACAGTTAATTTTTGAGCATGAAATACGAGAACGAAGTCAAGATCAGTCTCCCACGGGAAAAAGTCGTGCGTTTGTTTGACAGCGAAGAAAATCTTTTCAAATGGCAGCCTGAGTTGATCAGCTTTGAGCATATTTCTGGTGATAAAGGTGAGGTAGGAGCCAAGGCAAAACTAAAATACACGATGGGCAAGAGAGAGATCGAAATGATTGAGACCATCACAGTGAAGAATTTACCGCATGAATTTTCTGGCACCTATGAAGCCAAAGGGGTGTGGAACGAGGTTAAGAATTATTTTGATCAAATAGATGATCAAACCACCCGATGGAGATCAGAATCGTATTTTAAGTTCAGCGGCTTCATGAAAATTATTGCATTCCTGATGCCTGGCTCCTTTAAAAAGCAGTCCCAGAAATACCTGGATCAGTTCAAAGCATTCGCCGAGGAGGAGGCATAGAACATCGAATTAAATGTTTAAATATGGCAACAAGTAGAGTAGGTTGGTTTGAGATCCCTGTCATTGATATGAGCAGGGCCAAACTATTTTATGAGGAAGTATTCGGTATAAAAATTCATGAAGAGCAGTTTGGGGAAACAAAAATGGGGTGGTTCCCTTTTTCGGATGATCCGGAGGCTAAAGGGTCAAGTGGTTCACTGGTACAAAATACTTCATTTTACATCCCGTCAACCAATGGTACACTGGTTTATTTTTCGTCTCCCGGAATAGATGATGAACTGCAGAAAGTAGAAGCCGCAGGAGGCAAGGTCTTGCAGAAAAAAACACTGATCAATGAAGACATTGGTTTTATGGCACTTTTTTTAGATACAGAGGGCAATCGAATTGCACTTCATTCCAATGCCTGAAAAGAGATCAGTAAGAATAATCCTTTACGTTTGGATGAAACGATCAGTTGACGATAATTTCATCGATAAAGAACCAAGCCGGCTGACCTTCACAATCAAAGCCTGAGGGGCATTTTCCGACACCTTTGATTTTGATCTTCATATATCTTGAGTTCCTTTCTGTTGGTAAGGAAATTTTATGTGATTTGATTTTTTCCTGATCAGGGGTGTTGTTAATCCTGAATGGTACCTCGGCATCGAAATTAATACCATCGTCGGAAAAACTCAGATCCATGGAAACGGGCTCAAAGATCCAGTTAGACGGTGTATAAAGGTATCCCAGTTCAAGATTCTTTATTTTTTTTATGGATTTTAAGTCGATCATCAATTCCAAGTCCTGATCTTCGAGTCCTATCCACTGACCCGAAGAATAGTCGGGATAACCTCTTTTTCCGTCCACCAGGGTCTCAATATTTTTATAGCTCGGATGAAGCGGTGTTGAAACCGTGATCAGGGCGTCTTTTGCCAAATGAAAATTGGTTTCCGTTTTGGTCGGTACGTCAGAACTGAAACCGTGTTCCCATGTGAGATAAGTTTCGATAAGCTCACTGACCTTTTCAGGGTGTTGATCTGCCATGTTGGACATTTCTGATACATCCATGTTCAGATCAGACAAAAAGAGGGCATCCTTTTCCAGATCAAGTTTTCCTTTGTGAGAGGTGTCTTTTGGATATGCGATTAATTTCCAGGAGCCTTTCCTGACCACCCACTGTGAACCGTATTTCCAATAACCTAGATTTCTTGTGGTTTTTGCATCGGGGTCAATGATCATTCCCGATTGATCAAGCCCGTCAATTTTCCCCGGTTTTATTTCAAGTTTGCAAAGGGAGGCCAGGGTGGGCATCCAGTCTATATTCATTAAAAACTGATCATTTACAATTTTTTCAGGAAGTTTCCCTTTCCAGCTGATCATGGCCGGCAGCCTTATTCCTCCTTCAAGGAGGCTGTTTTTTGCACCTCTGTACGGTCCTGAACTTCCTCCTCCGTAAAAAGCCCTGGCTTCGGTTGAGTAGCCATTGTCTGATTGATATATGATGATGGTATTTTCTCGGATACCCAAAGTATCCAGCTTTTCAAGCAAGTGCCCGATTCGCTCGTCTATAGTTGAGATAAAGGCCGCATAGTCAGCCCTGGGCTGAGGCATTCCCTCATAGTGATCTCTCCATTTTTGTGTTGGTTGGTAGGGGTAATGAGGCATGTTTATGGCATAATACATAAAAAATGGATTCTCGTGGTGTTCGTCTATGTATTGCAGTGCCTTTTTCGAGGCCAGGTCCGGGAAATACTGACCTTCATAAAATACTTCTTTTCCGTTTTCATACAGGTCGTGAATATTGGGTCCCTGCCAGAAAAAAAAGTGGGAATAGTTGTCGATGCATCCCCTGAGGTGCCCAAATGAATAATCAAAGCCCTGGTTATTTGGTGATGTTTCCCGACTCATCCCGAGATGCCATTTACCAATATGACCCGTTTGGTAGCCGTTATCTTTGAACAGTTCAGCCAGGGTATACTGATCTTCTGGCATCCCGTGAGACCCTGGATTGGGTGAGGTATTCCCTGTAACCCCGGCATTTTGCGGATATCTTCCCGTGAGCAAAGCCGCTCTTGAAGGAGCACATACCGGTGCGGCAACATAGGCTTGTGTAAAGCGTGTCCCTTCATGGGCCAGCCTGTCCAGATTCGGTGTATGTATGTCGGTTGCACCATAGCTTCCGAGGTCCACAGCCCCCTGGTCATCTGTGTAAATAACGATCACGTTTGGTTTTTTGATATTTTGCCCCGGGCAAATCCAGTAACTGATGACAAACAGGGTGGTCAATAATATAGGTTTCACCATAATCAATCTGTGCCTTGAAATTAATATTTATATAAAAATTGAAATTTTTTATGCATCGTTTAAACCGATGTTTATTTTCATTTACGAATCAAATACGGATTCATTTTGTGCCTAAAAAGATATGAAAATATGAACTTAATGCCATCGAAAATTATTTTTTTTATTTAGCTTAGAGGCATGAAATTACCAATATTCCTGCTTCTTTTATTATGGGGAAGCCAGTTGTTTTCTCAGGAAATAAGCAAGCCCAATGTATTGTTCATCATATCTGACGACCTTACAACTACCGCTGTATCCTCATATGAAAACGGCACAAGTAAAACCCCTCACATAGATCGTTTGGCTGCCGAGGGTGTCAGGTACACCAGGGCCTACAGTCAATATCCTGTATGCGGTCCGTCAAGGGCCTCCTTCATGTCGGGATATTACCCGAGTGCAACCCAAACCTACGGCTATGTGAGCGGAAGGAAAAATATCGGTCCCCACAGAAAAACCTGGGCACAATTGTTCAAAGACAACGGATATTATA
Organism: Flavobacteriaceae bacterium; assembly: GCA_024644745.1. Classification (GTDB taxonomy): domain Bacteria; phylum Bacteroidota; class Bacteroidia; order Flavobacteriales; family Flavobacteriaceae; genus Lutimonas. Next base: position 16,205 of record JAHEHF010000036.1, on the reverse strand, counting down.
CAGCACGGGTCAGTAAGATCTTTCATATGGGTGTGCCGATAGATATCGAAACAGGGTCAGACGGGCAGGATGATGCAGCTTCCTGGACAGAGAGGTTCAATAGCCCCGGACCCGAATGGAAGACCCCGGGTGAAGCAGAACTGGTTCAGGGTAATCCAGATGGAAAGATTGAGAGAAAGGGCGGTAACGTAATGACCATTGTAAAGGCTGATGGAAATGATCTTGTACATTCAGACGGACGTACGGCCAATAAGGCAATAGAATTGCTTAAAAAACATAAGAATGAACCTTTCTTTTTAGCGGTGGGTTTTGTGCGTCCCCATGTGCCCTTTGTGGCGCCAAAAAAATATTTTGGTCCTTATCCGCATCAGGAGATCATCATGCCTGAAAAGCTGGAATCAGATTGGAGCGACATTCCGAAGAGGGGGATCAACTACGTCACGAGCGTGAATGGTGAAATGTCACTGGAACAGCAGAAAAAGGCAGTTGCCGCCTACTATGCCTCAGTAGCCTTTATGGATGCCCAGGTGGGTAAAATTTTGAAGGCCTTAGAGGATGAGGGCCTGGAAGAAAATACCATTGTGGTCTTTACTTCTGATCATGGATTTCATCTCGGGGAACATGACTTTTGGATGAAAGTCAGTTTGCATGAAGAATCAGTTCGGGTCCCAATGATTATTAAAGTTCCGGGTAAGAAGCCGGCAGTATGCAATTCATTTGTTGAGTTGATCGATCTCTATCCTACCATAGCTTCGATAGCAGGATTAAATCCCTCAATGCATTTGCAGGGAAAGAATTTGATGAAAACCCTTGATGACAAAAATTACCAGGTGCGTGACATGGCCTTTTCGGTCAGCCAGGGGGGCAGGTCCTTTTTGCTGAGGAATGAAAAATGGGCCTTTATTCAATACAACGAAGACGGTTCTGAAGGTATTGAATTGTACGATATGCTGAATGACCCGCAGCAATTCAACAATCTGGCCGGACATGAATCACACGAAAAAGTAGTTTCATTTTTCAAAGATAGTTTAAAGGAGAAATTAAAAACCGTCAGAAGTAATGATCTGGGAATCAAGTATACTGCCATGAATCCTTAATATAATTTTGTAATGAAAGAATCATTCTTAAATCAATGCACAGCAGTTTTGACTGCCCTTAAAATTGCGCTGTTAGTCTTTGGGTTCGGTCTGACGGCTGCCTGTGATCAGCTGGTTGATAAAAGCAGGAAAGACAGTTTAGGCACACTCGAGGTGAACCAGCCCAACATCATATTTATCATGAGCGACGATCATGCTTATCAGGCGGTCAGTGCTTACGGATACGGATTGAATAAAACACCTCATATAGATCGACTGGCCAGCGAAGGAGCAATTTTTAACCGCGGATTTGTGAGCAATTCCATTTGTGCACCCAGCCGTGCCGTGATGCTTACCGGAAAGCACAGCCATATCAACGGAAAGGTGGATAATATCTTGCCCTTTGACTGGGGTCAGGATAATTTTGCCAAGGCTCTGCAAAAAGCCGGATACGAAACTGCTCTGGTAGGTAAGATCCACCTGAATGGTCTGCCCCAGGGATTTGACTATTCAAATGTGCTGCCCGGCCAGGGGCAATATTACAATCCTGATTTTATCGAAAACGGGATCAAAAAGCGCCTTAATGGTTACGTGACTTCGATAACAACAGATATTGCTTTAGACTGGTTGGAGCATAAACGAACCAAAGACAAGCCATTTTTGCTCTTGTATCACCAGAAGGCTCCCCACAGGACCTGGATGCCCGAGGAGAAGTACCTCAGCTTGTTTCAGGATAAAAACTTTAAGCCTCCATCCAATTTTTTTGATGATTATAAGGGCAGGATTGCTGCTTCCCGGCATGAAATGGGAATTTATAAGGATATGGATGTGGTTTATGACCTTAAGATGCTCGATAAAGCTGAAAAATTCCAAACCCCTCTGCGCGGGGCTTTTGAAAACATGTACCAGCGAATGGATGCGAATCAAAGAGGTGCCTGGGATGCACATTACAATCCCATCATTAAAGATTTTGAATCTTCAGGGCTGAAGGGCCAAGAGCTCGCCCTTTGGAAATACAATCGCTATATGCAGGATTACCTGGCAACCATACAGTCTGTTGATGATGGTGTAGGGCAGATCCTGGATTATCTTGATGCAAACGGGCTTACAGAGAATACGATTGTGGTCTATACCTCTGATCAGGGATTTTATTTAGGGGAACACGGCTGGTTCGACAAGCGATTCATGTATGAAGAATCTTTCAGAACACCATTATTGATGCGCTATCCTAAGGAAATTGAACCGGGAACCATTATTGAAGGACTTGTCCAGAATTTGGATTTTGCTCCTACTTTCATGGATTATGCGGGTATCGAGATTCCAGAAGCGGTTCAGGGGGAATCTTTTAGAGATCTTGTCAGTGGTGAGCTGAGCGAATGGAGGGATGCCATATATTATACCTATTATGAATTTCCGGGAGAGCACCACGTAAAGAGGCATTATGGGATCAGAACAGATCGTTATAAACTGATCCATTTTTATTATGATATAGACGAATGGGAACTATTTGACCTTGAAAAGGATCCTGCAGAGATGCAAAATGTATATGAGGATCCCGCTTATGAAGAAATCAAGAATAAAATGCACCTTCAGTTGAACGATTTACGCATAAAATACAAAGACAGCGACAGCTTAAACCAATACCACCTCGACCGGTATTTAAGTGCCAAGGGACTTGAAAAGAAGTAAAGTTTTTAAGTTTTTCTCAATGGCCTAATTCCAGAACAATGCATAGAGCACGACAAGGATGATCATGATGGTAAAGGCACCAATATTGAAACCGGGACTAGTCCTGAAAAGGGCATTGGAAATTTTGATAGCCTTCGGGTCTTCAGTTCCTCTGTTCTGAATCAGACTGACCAAAATGATGACCACTCCTGTTAAAATAGCGGTGTATCCCATTTGATCCATCCATGGAAGGTCAACAAATAACGGACTGTCTGACCATCCTTTCGGTGCCACTTTAAAATACATGGCGATCGGTATAGACGACAAGGCTCCTATGATGGCGGCTTTGTTTGTTGTTTTTTTCCAAAATAAGCCCAATAAAAAAACGGCCAGAATACCGGGACTTACCACACCGGTGTATTCTTGTATAAATTGAAAGGCCTGATCGATACCACCCAGCAGAGGCGCCATGACAGATGCAATGATCAGCGCGATGGCCGCAGAGATTCTTCCTGTATTAACTGTGGCTTTGTTGCTCGCGTTTTTATTGATGTATTGTTTGTAAATGTCCATGGTGAATATGGTAGAAGTAGAATTCAGCATAGACGCCAAAGATGAAACAATGGCTGCCGTCAATGCTGCAAAAGCCACACCTTTAAGACCTGTGGGGAGAAACTGCAGTAACCAGGGATAGGCTTTGTCGGCCTGATCAGCAGTTGGCATATTGTTCAGTCCTGCGGCTCCCAAACGGCCAAGAATATCGGGATCATTGACCATAACATAGGCAGCAATTCCCGGAATGACTACAATTAAAGGAATGATTAATTTTAAAAAAGCAGCAAGCAATATCCCTTTTTGTGATTCTTTTAAAGATTTGGCTGCCAGGGTTCTTTGAATGATGTACTGGTTAAAACCCCAATAATAAAGATTGGCAACCCATAAGCCTCCAACCAGGACACCTATTCCCGGGAGGTTTTTATACTCAGGATTTGATTTGTCAAGGATCATGGCAAAGCGGTCAGGAGCAAGTTCATAAATGGTTTTGACGCCTGCGAGAAGGCCCTCTCCGCCAGACACGGTATCCAGTGCAAGGTAGGTTGTAAACAAGCCGCCAAGAACCAAAAATACAACCTGAATCACATCTGTCCAGGCCACAGCAGATAAACCTCCATACAAAGAATAAGCGGCTGCAAAGAGTGCGAGCCCCATAACCCCGTAGATCATGGGAATGCCCATGATGGTCTGAAGAGCCAATGCCCCCAAATAAAGTACAGAAGCAAGGTTTACAAACACGTATAAGGCAATCCAGAATACAGCTAATATCGTTTTGAGATTTGTAGAATACCGCTTCTCAACAAATTCAGGGATGGTGTAAAGGCCTTTTTCAATGAAAATGGGTAAAAAGTATTTACCCACTATGATCAGGGTAATGGCGGCCATCCATTCATAGGATGCAATTGCAAGACCCAATGCAAAGCCTGAGCCCGACATCCCGATGAATTGCTCGGCAGAAATATTGGCGGCAATAAGAGAGGCTCCGATGGCCCACCATGGCAAGGATTTACCGGCCAGAAAATAATCTTCAGCATTTTTTTCATGTCCCTTTTTATCTCTTGAAACCCAGAGCCCGACACCAAGTATCAGGGCCGCATAGCCTATGAATATTAAATAATCGAGTATTTCAAAATTTGCATTCATAAGCTATGAATTAAAAGACTTGTTTGATTGATCATTTTATTTCTTGGTCAGGTAATTCACGAAATGTATTTTCCCGTACCATCAGAAAGTTTTACCTCGTATATACTGCATTCAAAATTGAATTTCTCGCGATAGGCTTTGGTGATCTGGTCCTTAAAGGATGATACCTCGTCTTTCTCTAAGATATTGATGGTGCATCCGCCAAATCCTCCACCCATCATCCGTGCCCCTTTGACTTTTGAACTGGATTTTGCCGCTTCCACTAAAAAATCGAGCTCCTCGCAGCTTACCTTGTACTGATGCTGAAGGCCTTTGTGCGACTGGTACAGCAAACGACCCAGTTCTCCGATATCATTCTTTTTGATCGCTTCACCTGCCTTGAGCACTCGTTCATTTTCTTCAATGACGTATAAAGCCATTTGATAGGCCTCTGAGGATACTTTATCTTTAATGGTATGCAAATCACTTGTTTTCAAATCCCTGAGTGCTTTTACGTTTAATAAAGATGCAACTTTTTCACAAATTTCTCTTCTTTTGTTATAAGCACTGTCAGACAAGCTGTGTTTCACGTTGGTATTGACAAGCAGGATTTGATGATCTTGCAGGTCGATGGTAAATGGTTCTGCGGTAATATTTCGGCAATCCAGGAGCAAGGCTTTGTTTTTTTCTCCAAACATGCTGGCGAACTGGTCCATGATACCGCATTTGACACCAACGAAATGATGTTCGGCTTTTTGTGAGATCAGGATCATTTCATTTTTTGTAAAACCAAGATCCATTAGTTCATTGAGACCGTAAGCCACTGCATTTTCCAAGGCAGCTGAAGATGACAGGCCTGCTCCGAGGGGTATGTCGCCTCCAAAGACCAAATTAAAGGGCACCAGACTTTTGTTTCTTTTTTGAATTTCTGATACGACGCCCAGAATATAATTTTTCCACCCTCCCCTGGTTAAAGGGGTCACTTTTTCCAGTGAAAATTCCATAAACTCGTCAAGGTCGAGTGCATGAACCATACAAGTAGGGGTCTTACTTTTATCAAAGGCAGCATAAATGCCTTTGTCAATGGCTGCGGGAAATACAAATCCTTCATTATAATCTGTATGCTCACCGATGAGGTTGAGACGGCCCGGAGAAAATACCATCAGGGGCTGACTATCGTAATGATGTTTAAAAAAGGATTCTATTTCATTTGCATTCATATGGCTCGGTTTGATCGTTCAAAGGATCTGAAATCTAAAAGTACGTTAATTTAATAAACGGACAAATTACAATGAATAAATCATAGGTTGGAATGCAATAAAAATCGAATATGAAATGAAGACCGTCCTTCTTTCATCTGATTAAAGGTATGCAAAAAAGGAACTATTTTTGATCCGTTTTTGTCTTTACACGACAAGAAAAAGCAGGGCAGCGGTAGAATGAAAATCAGCTAAGGAGTTTATTTACAAAATAGACCATCATTTTTTCAAGTTCTTCACTCTGACCCAGTTTTATTTCAATGTCTGTGAGTCGGGGTAAATGATCTGAAAAATAAAAATGGTTATTGGTCATTTCAAACAGATTGCTGGCAAGGGCATAAGGGTAGGGAAATTCGGGTTTGACCTCCAGGATGACCTGTGCCACAGTAGATACCATTTCTTTGTAAGTCAGAAAAAAACCTTTACTGTTCTCCTCATCCACTCCTTTTGTATGATAGGCCTTTGTGCCTTCAGAAATGACAAGTTTGTGAAGGGAGGATTCATTGACATAGTCAATGGCAGGATTCTCCTCGCTTACCGAAACAAAAGTATGGATGATGATCTCCAGTTTTTGCCTTGGATCATCGATGTTAAAAGTCTTGATTTTTATCAGGTAGTTCAGCCATTCCCAATACCAGGATACCAGGTAGATCAGCAGGAGGTGTTTGTTTTCAAAATAACGGTATATAGAAGCCTCGGTGGATTTCATGACTTCAGCCAGCTTTTTGAAGTTGAATTGTTCAAAACCGATCTCATCAATCAGTAGGATACTGTGCTTGATAATTCGCTTGCCAAGATCTGATTGCTGAGGGTCCTTAAGATATAATCCGGGGTTAAGCGTAAAATGAATATTTACTGCCATGCTGTTAGATTTATTTTCTTTTGAGATTCAAAGTTAAATAATTATTACTAAAAGATTTACAATTTTTAAAAATAATTAAACTTTTTTTATTAATAGTAATACTATCGTATCTGATTATTTGTTATATTTGCTCGAACAAAATGAAATCAAAATGAAATCAAAAGGAATTTTTAGTGAATTTAAAAGTGATTTACCGGCTAGTATAGTCGTTTTCTTCGTGGCCTTACCATTGTGTCTCGGTATTGCCCTGGCCAGTGGAGCTCCCCTATTTTCGGGGCTTATTGCCGGAATTGTTGGAGGAGTGGTTGTTGGTGCCTTAAGTGGTTCCAATATTGGTGTAAGTGGTCCGGCAGCAGGACTGGCTGCCATTGTGTTGACCTCCATCGGTACGCTGGGCGGCTTTGAGAATTTTTTAGTGGCGGTCGTTTTGGGAGGAATCATTCAATTGATCTTCGGTTTGCTGCGTGCCGGAGTTATCGGTTATTATTTTCCTTCATCTGTGATCAAAGGGATGCTTACAGGAATAGGAATCATAATTATTTTGAAGCAAATTCCACATTTCTTTGGTTATGATGCGAATCCTGAAGGTGATTTTGCCTTTTTTCAGGTAGACGGACAAAACACATTTTCGGAAATATTTAATACGGTCAATTATATCCAGCCCGGATCAGCACTGATCGGTATCGTCGGTTTGGCGATTTTATTGTTATGGGAGAAAGTGCTGGCCAAAAAAGCGAAATTCTTTCAGGTCATACAGGGTCCCCTTGTGGCCGTGATCGCCGGAATTTTGTTTTTCAATCTCACACGTTCTGACCAGGTGTTAGGCATAGGGGCTTCCCATTTGGTGAGTGTACCCGTTCCTAACGACCTTACTTCTTTTCTTTCTCAATTCAGTTTTCCAAATTTTGCTGCTCTGGCCAACTCAGAAGTATGGATCGTCGCCTTTACCATTGCTCTGGTCGCAAGTTTGGAAACCTTGTTGTGTGTAGAGGCTACAGATAAACTTGATCCGCATAAAAACGTGACACCCACCAACAGGGAATTGTTGGCGCAGGGTACCGGAAACATTATTTCAGGACTCATCGGTGGTTTGCCTGTTACTCAGGTCATTGTTAGAAGTTCAGCCAATATCCAGTCAGGCGGAACCACAAAATTGTCGGCTATTATGCACGGTTTGTTCCTGCTGGTCTCGGTGATCCTGATTCCAAATTTACTGAACATGATCCCCTTGTCTGTTCTTGCTGCCATTTTACTGATTGTAGGTTTCAAGCTGGCCAAGCCGGGATTGTTCAAGTCAATGTATGACCTGGGATGGAAGCAGTTTGTGCCATTTATGGTGACGGTCCTGGGTATTATTTTTACCGATCTTCTGGTCGGTATAGGACTGGGTCTTTTGGTGGGGATCATTGTGATCCTTTTCAAAAGCTATCAGAATTCTCATTTTCTGCACAAAGAAGGAGAGGACGTTGATGATGGCAAGATAAAAATGACCCTGGCAGAAGAAGTAACTTTTTTTAACAAGGGAGCAATTTTAAAAGAACTTGACAGGCTGCCTGAGGATTCATTTTTGGAGCTGGATGTGACCAATACAAAGTACCTCGATAATGACATTATCGAAATCCTTGATGATTTCATCCACAAGGCGGAGGAAAGGAATATAACGATCAAGCTCGTTTCTCAGAAAGGTGTGGTTGTGAATCCGGAGAGCTACTTTAAATTTTTTAACAGTCCACGGAAGGCAGGCTGATATCATTGAACAAATTCATCTTTAAAATATTGAATACATGAAAACCATATCCAGAGAAGCACAGATGGCTCTTACCCAACAGCAGATCATATCGATGCTTAAAGAAGGCAATGAACGATTTGTGGCCAATCAAAAATTAAACAGAAACTTACAGCAGCAGGTGAATGAAACCAGTAGCGGGCAGTTTCCATTTGCAGCCGTTCTGAGCTGTATTGATTCAAGAGTTCCCGTAGAGACAATCTTTGATCAGGGGATAGGGGATCTCTTTAGTATTCGGATCGCCGGCAACTTTGTCAATGACGACATCCTGGGAAGCATGGAGTTTGCATGTAAACTGGCTGGCTCAAAGGTGGTGCTTGTATTGGGTCACACCTCCTGCGGTGCAGTGAAAGGTGCCTGTGACGGAGCGGAACTGGGTAAACTTACAGGAATGCTCGATAAAATAAAACCCGCAGTGGAGGCTGTCGAAGAACCGGAGGATGCCTCAGAAAGAACTTCTGGAAATTTGAATTTTGTGAATGAGGTCGCCCGAAAAAATGTGGAACTTACAATTGAAGCTATCAGAAAAGGGAGTGAAGTATTATCCGAAATGGAAGAAACTGGTGCCATTGAACTTGTAGGTGCCATGTATGATGTGTCAACCGGGAAAGTAACATTTCTATAAGGATCCAAATGAATTTTTTGTATCAAAAAGCACTGTTCGACAGTGCTTTTTTATTTTGAAATTTTTTTCAAAAAAATGGAGCGTATTGATCCTGGTCATTGCATTTTATATAGAGAATTGATAAATTCATTTTGTTCCTAAAAATTTGTCATGCATACAAACAAAACCCTTCAAAATCCATATCCCTATGATGCTAAAAAAGTATTCAGAAAAAAGGGAACCTGTTCCCGTACTTTTTTTTATTTGTTAAACAGGCATTTTGGCCATTTGAAAGAGAAGGAAGAGCGTGCATCGGATACCCTTGCGGGCGGTTTGATGAGTAGGGGATACGAATGTGGCATGCTTTGGGGAACTTCGCTGGCCGTTGGGGCAGAAGCTTACAGGAGATGCAACCATTTGTCACAGGCCTGTACCCTTTCAATTGAGGCCACAAAATTTGTCATGCATTCTTTTATTGAAAGAGAAAACACTTCACAGTGCCGCGAAATTACGCGTTGTGATTTTTCAAATAAAATCAGCTTTGCCAAATACATGTTGTCGGGCAGGTTTCTCCATTGCTTCGAATTGGCAGAACTTTGGGCTCCTGAGGCGATCTCCAAGGCCATGAAAGGCCTGGCAGACAAACCCCATGATTTTAAGAGCGCTTTGAGTTGTTCGGCAGAGGTAGCGAAAAAAATGGGTGCTACAGAAGAACAAATGGTCATGGTGGCAGGTTTTGCAGGTGGTCTGGGCTTAAGTGGAGGCGCCTGCGGAGCACTGGCTGCAGCTATTTGGATGAATGCCTGCCGTTGGTGCGAGGAGAATAGTAAAGGGAAGGTGACCCATGACCCGAAAGCAAAAGAACTAATGACTTTGTTTGATAGCGAAAACCAAGGAAAGATCATGTGCAGGGATATCTCGGGGCAGCGCTTCCATTCTGTGCAGGAGCATACTTCTTATCTAAAAAATGGCGGTTGTCAAGCGCTCATAGAGCGGCTGGGCAATTCCTGATTTTAAACTGCATTTTAATTTAAAAAAGTCTGCTGCTCAGGAAGTCCGGTTCAAGGAGATCATCGATTAAATGACTGAACCCTTCGATTTCACAAAATTATTTCTGATATTTGGTATAAACGACTCAAAAAGAGCATTTGGGCCTGACCAGGATTTAAACTTGGCCAATCGCCGTTTTGATACCCGTAAAATTCATTTTTTGCAGATGTTCTGAGCATTGATATAATCCAAGATGATCCTTTTTAGAATTCTTTTGATAATTGGTTTGCTTATTTCTTCTTTTTCCTTTTCGCAAAATAAAAGGGCCAGGGATCATGGAATAGAGATCGGTATCCTGAGGACCGGAAAAAACAATGCGATTACGGATGTCGAGGGAGTCAGGGTAGGGCATACGACCCTGATTATTGGCGACAGCATCAGAACAGGGGTTACCGCCATATTGCCCCATTCGGGAAATATTTTTCAATTGAAAGTCCCGGCGGCCATATATTTGGGCAACGGTTTTGGCAAATTAGCCGGATACAGCCAGGTCAGGGAACTTGGAAATATCGAAACTCCCATTGTTTTGACAAATACACTGAATGTGCCTGTTGCCTGCAATGCGCTGATCAGTCATGCCCTGGACCACGGGGAGAATGCAAATGTTCGTTCTGTCAACCCTGTCGTAGGCGAAACCAATGATGGTTGGTTAAATGATATTCGAGGGAGACACGTAACAGAAGAGCACGTGTTAAGTGCGATAAAAAATGCCAAAGAGGGTCCTGTTGAAGAGGGAAACGTAGGAGCGGGAACGGGTACAGTTTGTTTTCAGTATAAAGGTGGCATCGGAACTGCTTCGAGAATTCTTCCCAAATCTTTAGGAGGCTATACGGTTGGAGTTTTGGTTCAGTCTAATTTTGGAGGTGTTTTTGAGATCAATGGGGTTCCCATTGCCAAAGAACTGGGCAATTACCCGAGGCATTTCAATTATGACGTTGACGGGTCTTGTATGATGGTTGTCATGACAGATGCTCCACTGGATGCCAGAAATCTGGAAAGACTCGGAAAAAGGGCCATGATGGGATTGGCAAAGACGGGTGGTATTGCGTCAAATGGCAGTGGAGATTATGTGATAGCGGTTTCCACGGCAAAGGAAAACTTCATTCCTTATTCGGGTAATTCTTTGTTCATCAAGGGTAAAATGTTGAGAAATGATGCTATTTCACCATTGTTCCTGGCAGCAATAGAAGCCACTGAAGAGGCGATTTTAAATTCGCTTTTTGCAGCTGATTCCATGGTTGGAAGAAAGGGTCATGAGGTACCATCATTACCCGTTGAAAAAGTTATTGACATCATGAAAAAATACAATAAAATACAAACGGATTGACAAGATCCTATCCGGTAAGGAATGTAAAAAGCAATTATGAATCAATAAATTTAAAATTATGAAAAAAAATATGGGATCAGCAGATCGTATGATCAGAATCATCATCGCTGTTATTATCGGAATACTTTATTTCACCGGTTACATTTCTGGAACTTTGGCCATTGTTTTAGCCGTGATCGGAGGTATATTCCTGCTCACAGGTTTCGTCAATTTTTGTCCGCTTTATGTTCCATTCGGCATTACTACGCTGAAATCGAAAAAGGATAAATAGACAAGCCCTGAACAGGCATAGAATTATTTTAAAATAACGATATTGTGCTGTCGTTTGATGCCAATCAAAGAAGGTTAACAGCCGAAAACTTCTTTGCATGCTGCCATCCCCTTTAATTTTAGAGAATTGTGCAGTGATCAGGAGTTTCAACATATCTTGGCATGGTTTGAAAGATAAAGTAAGAGGGGCATCGGGAGAACCAGTAGTGCTGTGTACATTGATTTTTTTTGACTGCATGAAATGCACAATGAAGTTCTTGGTATTATGAACTATTAAACCTGTAAAAGAATGGATATAAAAGATAACCACATAAGCTACATTGAATTTAAGGCAAATGATATAGAAAAAGTAAAACGGTTTTATGCAGAATGTTTTGGTTGGACATTTAGAGACTATGGACCGGATTATGCCTCTTTTTCCGAAAGTGGGGTCTATGGAGGATTTGAAAAATCTGAAAAGGATATTGTGAACGGGGCCCTCGTCGTTTTATTTCATCACAATATAGACCTGATAAAAGCAAAAATTATGGCTACAGGAGGAGAAATCTCCAAAGATATTTTTTCTTTTCCGGGGGGACGCAGGTTTCATTTCCTGGATCCTTCGGGAAATGAATTGGCCGTCTGGTCTGACAAATGATGGCTTGAGAGTCCCTTGTCAGGAATGAATTAAGACTTTGGCTATATTTTTTAAATAGTAATTGGTTATGATAGACATTGGCAATTGGGTTCATTCAACCATTGGAGGGATACATGTCACGACTTCAGTTATTGGACTGGTCACGGGCGCCTATATTCTTTTGGCCAAAAAGGGAACCGGGATCCATAAGAAGACAGGATATGTATTTGCCCTGGCCTTATTGATCGTGAATATTTCAGCCTTGTTTATTTACGATTTTAATCAAGGTAAAATGAGTGTCTTTCATTACCTGATACCTGTATCCTTGATTTTTTTGTTGTATGGACTGTATCCCATGCTCAAAAAAGCAGAAAAGAAGCCAAGACTCAACAGGCATATTATTGGAATGAATGGTGCTGCTCTCGGTTTATGGGCGGCAGGAGCAACTGAATATTTTGTTCGTGAACTGGCCTTTGGATTGACAAAGAATGAATTAATTCTTTATTCATTTTTAATTTCGGTTCCATTTGCAATTCTAATTACCGTAAGTATTACCTATCATCTCAGAAAATTCAAATAAAGTTGATAGATTACAAATGCTTCAAGAGCAAATGTTAACAATTTGAGGAATAATTCGTCATATGGGGAAGCGCATTTATATGAATCATTAAAAAAATATATTTTATGACTATATTGGTAGTAGGAGCAAGTGGTGCTACAGGAAAACTTTTGGTTGAACAGCTTTTAGATCAAAGACATGTGGTCAGGGCCATTGTCAGATCTCCTGAAAAGTTGCCGGAATCATGGAAAGAGCATCAAAATCTTGAAATCATTAAGGCAAGCGTTTTGGAACTGACAGATAAGCAATTGACTGAATATGTTGCAAATTGCCAGGCCATTGCATCTTGCCTGGGGCATAATCTGACCTGGAAAGGAATTTACGGACAACCAAGAAGACTTGTTACCGAGGCCGCTCAGCGCTTGTGTAAGGCGGTAAAGTCAAATCATCCCGAAAAACCGGTGAAATATGTGCTCATGAATACCACGGGAAATCGTAATCGTGATCTGGATGAACCAATTTCTTTCGGGCAAAAAATTGTGATGGGCCTTCTTCGATTGTTGCTGCCCCCTCATGTGGACAATGAAAAGGCAGCAGAATTTTTGAGAACCGGCATCGGGCAAAATGATCCGGTCATCGAGTGGGTGGCTGTCAGACCTGATGGTTTAATAGATGAGAATGAAGTTTCGGAATATGAAATCCATGCCTCGCCCACGAGAAGCGCGATTTTTGACGCAGGAAAGATCAGTCGCATCAATGTGGGGCATTTTATGGCCAGACTCATCAGTGATCATGCCCTTTGGTCAGAATGGAAAGGACAGATGCCTGTCATCTATGGCAAATAGTTGAAATTTTGTTATTTCGGGCTGGCGGCGAAATAAAATTATGAATCGAATCATGAAGACAAAAACAGCACTCTTTCTCCTGGTGATTTTCGCCAGTCAGACACTATGGTCCCAAACCAATGCAGACAGCAGCAGGGTTGTCAGTATATTGACATTCAACATTCTTCACGGTGCGACGACGAAAGGTGATTTTGATTTGGATGTCATCGCAAGAGTCATCAAAGAGGCAAATCCTGATTTTGTCGCATTGCAGGAAGTCGATTTAAAAACAAACAGGGCGCGACAATATGACCTGGCAACGGAACTGGGTTGGCGAACGAAATTGATTCCCCTGTTTGGAAAAGCCATGGATTACGATGGCGGGGAATACGGGGAAGGAGTATTGTCCCGGTATTCCTTTTTGAGCAGCAGAAATGTGGCTTTGCCACATAGTCCGGGCAATGAGCCGAGAGCCGCTTTGGAAATCATCACGCCTATGGCATCAAAAGATACCATCGCTTTTGTTGGCACCCACCTGGATCATTTGAGAGATGACAAAGACAGGTTGGCGCAGGTTAAAAAAATTAATGAGATATTTTCCTCAAACAAGTATCCCACGATTTTGGCAGGTGATCTGAATGACGTTCCAGGAAGTGCAACGATCAATATGCTTGAAAAAATCTGGTTGCCTTCATATGATAAAGAAAATCCGAAATTGACCTACCCCTCAGGAGTGCCTGAAAAAAAAATAGACTACGTGATGTTTTATCCGAAAAACAGGTGGAAAGTTCTTGAAACAAAAGTAATCAATGATTCAATTGCCTCAGATCATTGCGGGTATTGGGTGCGGGTGGAACTTTTAGATGAATGACAATCGTATGCTGTTTCGTCATTTGTTAATGTAGATTAATGTATAAATGATTTAAAATGTGGATATTTGAGTTCATTACAATAATTTATATTTATGAATAAGGCAAAGGTGGCTGGGAGCAGTCCTCAAATGGAACAACTCGAATCTGGAAAAACATATGCATGGTGTGCATGCGGTCAATCAACAAATCAGCCCTGGTGTAATGGAGCCCATAAGGGAAGTGATTTTTCACCCAACTTATTTAAGGCCGAGGGGGGTAAAGCTGCCGCTATGTGCATGTGCAAACAAACCAAGAACCCTCCTTACTGTGACGGGTCACACAGGAACTTGTAATGAATCAATTAGGGCGCTTCTTAGGATTGTTATTCCTTGCAATGATAGGTAGTCAGGCCTACTCGCAAGTGACTGAAACCGGTCTGGCATCATTTTATAATGATCGCTTTGAAGGCAACCTTACCGCCAGCGGCGCAGTATTTCAGCAAGGCAAAATGACTGCTGCCCACCGTTCACTTCCCTTTCAAACCAAGGTCAGGGTCACTAATCTTAATAACAAAAAATCGGTTGTTGTAACAATTAACGACCGGGGCCCTTTTGTAAAAAACAGAATTATTGACCTTTCTAAAGCGGCTGCCGTCAAACTTGACTTCGTGGATGAAGGAGTTGCCAAAGTGACCTTGGAAGTTGTATCAGAAAAATAAAATTTTAAAGCACCTTGATGTACCAGTCATATATACATCAGGTCTGACGATAAATCGTCAACTGGAAATTCTTTCCAAAAGGATGAATATTCATGAATAGCTTCAATTTTAGGAGCACCAGGACATGGTCTTTTGTTAAATGCCCTAATATGCCATGTATGAATAAATCGCATTGGAGCTTTGGCGTTTTGTTCTTCATTTGGTTTTTGTAAATTTAGAAGTCTAATTGAAGACCTGCATGAATATTAGAAGAGCCACAATAAATGATATTCCTTTAATCGTAAATATGCTTGCCGATGACAAACTTGGGAGGGAAAGGGAGAATCCACAATCGCCTTTACTGAAAGCTTATACGCGGGCGTTCCGAAATATCGACGAAGATGAAAACCAGGAACTGATGTTGATTGAAAATGAAAAAAATGAGATTCTTGGAACTTTTCAGCTGACCTTCATAC
Organism: Flavobacteriaceae bacterium; assembly: GCA_024644745.1. GTDB lineage: Bacteria > Bacteroidota > Bacteroidia > Flavobacteriales > Flavobacteriaceae > Lutimonas. The sequence goes on along the minus strand of JAHEHF010000036.1, from coordinate 603 downwards.
AGTACCTGACTTATCAAGGTGGAATAAGAGCGCAAATTGAAGCGGTAAGGATCCGAAAGGATCAAAGGAGGGCCGGGCTTGGTGAGAAAATGATAGAATGGGCCATAGCAAGGGCAAAACACAAAGGCGCACATGTACTTCAGTTGACAACAGATAAACAGCGACCCGAAGCCCTTCATTTTTATACAAAACTTGGTTTTAAACCATCTCATGAAGGCATGAAAATGCATTTGATTTAGAATCTTTTGAACAGACATATTGAATTGACAAACCACTTTAAATAAATTTACATATGAAAAAAATTTCTCTTTTGGCGCTGTGTTTTTTCTTATCCTTGTCGCTTGCAGGTCAAATAAAGGAAAGCGAGGCGATAGATAGTATATTCGTGGATTGGAACAAAGCATCAGTTCCAGGATGTGCCCTGGGTATCGTAAAGGACAATGAACTTATTTATTCCAGGGGATATGGCAGTGCAGACCTTGAGCATGATCTGGACATAACCCCTTCATCTGTTTTTTATATTGGGTCTGTTTCCAAGCAATTTGTCACCTTTAGCATTTTGCTTCTTGAAGAACAGGGAAAACTGAACCTCGATGACCGCAT
>JAHEHF010000128.1 GCA_024644745.1 Flavobacteriaceae bacterium | reverse complement strand
CAGAGAAACCAACGACCGGGCACAACCGGTTCAGAAGATCGAAGCATATCTGTATGAATCACTGGCCGATCAACATCGCTCGAGATACCTGAAAAACGGGATATTTCTCTCGACTGTTCATTCGGTCAAGGGCCTGGAGTTCGATCATGTTTTTGTGCTCGGCGGCAGCTGGCATAGACAGAACGGTGCTGAGATGGAGGAGGAGCGTCGGCTTTTTTATGTGGCGATGACCAGGGCACGCGAAACCCTGCAGCTAATTGAGCTGGGTCAGGGTGAAAACCCGTATACCATTAATATCGAGGGTGATCATGTATTGAGACGCCGGGTTGATGTGCCCGTAGATATGCGCCTGCCCTCTAAGGAATATCATATTATCGGGATGAAGGATCTGTATCTTGATTATGCAGGGTACTTCCCACAAGGGCATGAAGTACATGAAGCGATAAGACGTTGCAGAACAGCTGACAAACTCAAGACCGTAATTCGTGAGAAGCACATCTACCTGGCCAATGATAGCGATACCATAATCGCCCGACTGTCAAAAGCAGCACGTGATACCTGGCTTCCGAAGGTTGACACGATCCGGGAAATAAATGTGCTGGCCATGGCGCGGTGGGGCAAGGAGGACATTTCTGAAGAAGTTTACGCAGACAGGTGCAAATGCGAGGCGTGGGAAGTTCCGGTGTGTGAGTTTGTCGAAACCGACACAACTAAATATAGAGATATTTGCAAATAAATCATAATCTTACTTAGCCAGGATCATGTCGAATATTAATCTAATACCCTCTTTTTGCTGACAGAAATGATCGTGCTGGTCACGCCAATCTACATTTAAATATGTATTAACTGCAAGCCCATTACCTATTTAACAGGTATATTACCCACTCTTCCTCCATTTGGCCTGAGGGCCACGCCCGACGCAGGTTATTTTACCTTCGTCACGTTCTTGCCTGAGTACCCGCCGGATCATATCAATACCGACAGTGGGGCAGCGCTCCTTAATATCGCCAATGGAAAAGTCACCAGAAAACCTATTTATAACATCGATAACCATCGCCGTCTTTGTCCCTCTCCCTCCCGCCACCAGACCTGTCCGGTTTTCGAACTCCTGAAAAGCTCCCAGGATTACGACGCCGAGGAAATATTCCAGCCATGGCAGCAATGAGTGCTTGCCCTCATGCCAGTTCACGGATGAACGGTAGAGCGTATCGTAATAACTGTCTTTTGTACGCTCCATAATCTGTTCCAAACTTATGAACCGGCCAACGTCATAGCCAGACTGGTAAAGAAGCAACAGGGTAAGAAGCCGGGCCAGGCGGCCATTGCCGTCACGAAATGGATGAATACATAGAAAATCCAATACATATGTCCCGATCAGAAATAAGGGATCGACCTCCTGGCTGCGTAACAGGTTTGAAAATCCTGCATGTAACCGCACCATTGCATCATCGGTTTTAAAAGCGGGAACAGGGGTGAATCGTACAACGGTCACTCCCCGTGGGCCAGTCTCGGTAATCTCATTGTCCACCTGTTTCCAGTAACCACCTTCACCAGGTAAAAACTGATAGAGATCCCTGTGCAACTGAAGTACCAAGTTCTTGGTAAACATCATCTCCGATGCGTTGGTATGGATCGTCGACAAGACATCCCGATAGCCTGCAATTTCCTGTTCAGATCGATTTTGCGGTTCAGTCTTGTGGTCGATGAGATCTTTTATTCGGGCTAATGGTGCAGTTACCCCTTCAATCCGGTTCGAGCATTCGGTACTTTGGATCACCGCAACCTGACGGAGCGTCTCCAGAACCTGGGGCGATTGGGTTTTGAATAATTCTTGTTTGCCCCGGAATTCTCCGATCTGCCGTATCGTATGAACCATGGTATGGGAAACAGGAAGCTGCCGTAGAACCTCATATTCAAAAGAGTTCATTTATCCGACCTTTTCTATATTTTCGACCACCCAGTATAGGTAATACAACCCAATCTATTACCTATTAACAAGGTATCCTACCTATTTCCACCTTTTTTATCAGCACCATATTTGATTTTCCAATCACGTAGACATTCCAAACACCTGGCGCACGTTTTGGCCCTCAACTAAAACGTCAATCTCAGCGCTTAACGGGTGATTCCTTATCTCTAGCGACAATGAGAGGTCTGCTAAAACTGAGGTTGCCCCTCTTTTGAACTACCGAGAAATCCTCGATAGTTGATATTTAATCAAGCTCTTTAGACCAAGCTTTTGATCTCATAACTTTTGATCTGTAAATCAGCGTGGAATAATGACCCCTTAATGAGAATAATCAGCGTCCCCAATTGCCCCCCTGTGTTAGTTGTAATAACAATCGCCAAGATGACGACCGCTTTGCTGGATCGCTTGACTCATCATTGCGATATTACTGAAACTGGAAATCAGAGCTACAGAATCAAAAAGAGGACCTAATTTTTTTTATCAATTCGGGGGGGCAAAATTGCACGTTGAAAGGGGTCAATTTAAAACGCTGATTGACCCTTCAGACATTGTCTTAGCCGATCAGAAAAGATCTTTGAGTTTTGTTTTAGGCTCCCGATAACGCCCCCAGAAGGGCAAATGAGTCATTGTCGTGCGGGTAAACAGATAGTTCAAAAAAGGTATTCTTATCAAAAAGTTAAACACGAAGTATGAAACAAATATTGCAGGATAGAAGTAAATTATATTCAAGACATCTCCTAACCAATGAGTCTGAATAATTTCACTATTTCCAGGGTCTGCGCCAAGCAGAGAGAAAAGATAAGTTGAAACGGGAAGAGCGGTTATAAAATACAGAATGACTCCCCAGGAATGACCGGCTTCAATAGCGTTATGGGGGCATAAGGCCGCACATTTCATACAGCTTTCACAATTATATTTCCAATAAGGTCGCCGTTTTTCTTTACCCCGCATTGTTATTGCGTTGACCGTACAATGTGTTTCACAAAGACCACAGCCGTCACATCTGTTGTTGGCAAAAAATAGCTTTGCCAGGAAAAATTTACCAAAAACCACATATCCAACAGATACAAGGGAAAGCAATATTCCCAATATCATTTCGTATAAATTATTGGTGGTGAACCAGACTTTGGAATGGGAAAGAATCTTTTCCATAAACCCAGAGACCTTGTGTTCCGCCCGCTCAATTATCGCTTCATGGCTCTTTTGACTTTGGATGGGATGGAGAGAATACCAGTTTGAGGGCATATCGACACTCATGGTGCCATTAACTTTATACCCCTTGAGCAATAAAATCAGAGAGATTACAAATGTAGCACTGCCGCTAATCCCAGGAATAA
>JAHEHF010000035.1 GCA_024644745.1 Flavobacteriaceae bacterium | reverse complement strand
AAAAGACCCTGGCTTTGGCACCAATTGCTGTAAGTATAGCTTTTCAAAAAAAAGGAATAGGTTCAAAATTGATGCGTTATGCCCACGAAAAAGCAAGAGAATTAGGTTATACGTCAATTGTGGTGATCGGGCACGAAGATTATTATCCGAAATTTGGTTATCAACCGGCTCATAAATTTGGAATTACATTTCCCTTTAAAGTTCCTGAAGGGAATGCTTTTGTTATGGAATTGGAAAAAGATGCATTGCTTGGTGTTCAGGGCAAAGTCATTTACGCGAATACCTTTCTTGAAGCCGAATAGAATATGAATAAAACCCTGCGGGGTTTAAAAAGAACAATTTGAATGAAAATACTAGTTATAAATTCCGGAAGCTCTTCTATTAAATTTCAGTTGATATTGATGCCTGAAAAGGAGGTTCTTGCCTCTGGAATGGTCGAGAGAATAGGATTGGAAGGTGCTAAGGTCGCATTGAAATCAGGAAGCAGCGTACTTGAAAAGACGGTGAAAATTGAGAATCATGAACAAGGCCTTGAAATGATTTCACAAATGCTTTTGGATCCGGATGCAGGTGTTTTAAAGGATGCTTCTGAGATCGATGCTGTTGGGCACAGGGTGGTTCACGGAGGCAGTACTTTTTCAAGTACAGTTATTATTGATGATGAAGTAAAGGAAAAAATCAAGGAGCTTTTCGGACTTGCCCCCTTGCACAACCCCCACAATTTTAAGGGAATCGAAGTTGCCGAAAAAATATTTACACGGGCCAGTCAGATCGCTGTTTTTGATACTGCATTTCACCAAAGTATTCCTAAGGAAGCTTACAGATATGCTATTCCTGAGGAATTCTACACAAAACACCAGATCAGGGTTTACGGGTTTCATGGTACGAGTCACAAATATGTGTCTGAAAAGGCAATTGCACACATCAAGAAGGAACATACTAAGATCATCACCATTCATTTGGGAAACGGATGCAGCATGACAGCTGTTGAGAATGGAAAAAGCAAAGAGCATTCCCTGGGCTTTGGTCCGATGAACGGCTTGGTGATGGGAACCCGGAGTGGTGATATTGATCAATCTGTTATTTTTTATTTGATGGATGAACTGGGATACAGTTCTTTACAGGTGAAAAAGATCCTTCAGGAAGAAAGTGGCATGTTCGGTTTGACGGGTTACAGTGATCTTCGTGAAATTGAAAGCAAAGCTGAGCAGGGCGATGAAATTTGTTTACTTGCCCTGAAGATGAATGCTTATCGTGTAAAGAAGTATATTGGCGCTTATGCTACTGCGATGAACGGGCTTGATGCCATTGTTTTTACGGCGGGTATCGGAGAAAATTCTTCCATGATCCGAGCGCTCGTTTGTGATCAGATGGATTTTATGGGCATGAGCCTTGACCTGGAGAAGAATGACGTGAGGGCAAAAGAACTTACCGAGATCCATTCGGATGATTCAAGGGTTAAGATTTTAATTATTCCGACAAATGAAGAGATCGAAATAGCGAAGCAATCTTTTGAATTGTTATCAAAATAATTACGATACAAAGATTCACGGAAGACTTTTCAAATAATTCTGAATTTTACAGATTCCCGAAAGATTAAAATTAATTAAATTAGCACGGTTTAATTTTTGATCTTTTGAATCCATGGCGAAACCTTTGATAGAAGAATATCCTGTTTTTTTTAAGACCTATATGGAATTGATACCCGAAAACGGGGATCTTTTGGATCAACTTGAAAATTCACTTGAGTTGTTCGAGCAATTGCTTTATGAAGTTGAGGAATCCAAGCAGGAATTCAGATATGGTCCTGGCAAATGGACGATCAAGGAAGTGGTGCAGCACATCATTGATGTTGAAAGGATATTTGTTTACAGGGCCCTGCGGTTTTCAAGAAATGACCAAACCGTATTACGTGGTTTTGACGAAAATAATTATGTTTCCCAATACGGAATCAATCGCAGAGACTATGTTGATTTACTCGATGAGTTTTGCTTATTGAGAAGGGCAACCATCCTGATGTTCAAGGATTTTGACGAAGAAATTCTTGAAAGGAGAGGACAGGTTGATGGCGCATCATTGTCTGTAAGGGCTTTGGGCTATATTTGCAGCGGACACATTCTGCATCATTTGAAGGTGATTAAGGAAAGATACCTTTAAAACGTCAAAGGATTACCGGAAGGTTTGATAAGGATTTGCTGCGGCTCTTGTTTTCAAATTTTCAATGAAAAATTATGAACAGGACCATGAATGCATATTGCTATTTTGCAGCATGACCATTCAATGAAGCAATGATTTAAAATTTTAGTGTAGAAAATTTATTTATGGGTAAAGAAGAGAGTAAGGAATTGTTGACAAATTACGATGCCATTGTGATTGGAACCGGTATTTCGGGAGGATGGGCAGCGAAGGAACTTTGTGAGAATGGATTGAAGACCCTTGTGCTGGAACGTGGAAGGATGGTTCGGCACGTTATTGATTATCCTACAATGAACAAGGAGAACTGGGACTTTGATCATCGGAACATGCCAACAGCAGAAGAAGCCAAAAGACAGGAGAAACAGGCCAGGACGGGTTACACGACCAAGAAGGAATGGAGCCATTGGTTCGTAGATGATTTGGAGCACCCATATACAGAGACCAAAAGATTTGACTGGATGCGGGGTTACCATGTAGGTGGCAGATCCTTAACATGGGGAAGGCATTCTTATCGGTTGGGCGAGCTTGATTTTAAGGCCAATAAAATGGATGGTCACGGAATTGACTGGCCAATCAGGTATCCTGATATTGCGCCATGGTATGATAAAGTAGAATCTTATATAGGCGTTTCCGGACAGGCCATAGGCAATGATCAGGTGCCTGACGGGATATTTTCAGAACCCATGGAATTCAATTGTGTTGAAGCCGACCTTGTGGAAAGAGTGGCAGAGCATATGGATGGGCGTGTCATTACCCACGCACGCATAGCACATATTACCGGTGACAAGGTCCATGAGGGAAGGGGAAAATGCCAGTTTCGTGACAGGTGCATGAGGGGATGTCCTTTTGGGGGTTATTTCAGCAGTAATGCATCCACCTTACCAGCGGCTGAAAGAACCGGAAACATGACACTCAGGCCGAATTCGATTGCCTATGAGATCGTCTATGATGACAATAAAAAGGAAGCGACAGGGGTCAGGGTTATTGACACGCTGACAAAGGAAAAATTATTTTTTGAAGCAAAAATTATTTTTTGTTGTGCATCTGCCATAGCTTCAGCTGCTATCTTGATGCAATCAAAATCAGAAAGGTTTCCTAACGGCCTTGGGAATGACAGCGGTGAACTGGGCCATAACATCATGGATCACCAATTGGGCGTGGGAGCAACCGCGATTGTAAAGGAGCATGAGGATAAATATTACCAGGGTAGAAAACCCGCGGGCTTCTATGTGCCCAGATTTAGAAATCTGGATCAAAAATCAGCCGCAAAAGGATTTATCAGGGGGTATGGCTATCAGGGGAGTGCCAGTAGAATGAATTGGAAAGATGCCGTTGCAGAAATGAGTTATGGCAAGGAATTTAAAGATGCGCTTGTGAAACCCGGCCCCTGGACGGTGGGTATGGGAGGATTCGGGGAATGTTTACCCTATCATGAAAATAAAATGACCCTAAATTATGACCAGCTTGATGCCTGGGGATTGCCCACAGTTGATTTTGATGTTGAATTCAAAGAGAATGAGAGGGTCATGAGAAAAGATATGATGGAACAAGCTGTTGCCATGCTTGAAGCCGCAGGATATGAGCAGGTCACCGGATATGACTATGCGCATGAATTTTTTCCCGGATTGGGTATTCATGAAATGGGAACGGCCAGGATGGGACGTGATCCAAAAACATCAGTATTAAATGCCTATAACCAAATCCATTCTGTGAAAAATGTATATGTGACCGATGGGGCCTGTATGACCTCAGCCGGGTGTCAGAACCCGTCTCTTACTTATATGGCGTTGACAGCAAGGGCAGCGAACCATGCTGCAAAGGAATTCAAAAAGAAAAATGCAGTTTAAAAGATGAACAGGAGAGACGTTTTAAAAGGATTGACCCTAAGTCTGGGATACGCTGTTGCGACCCCGACAGCTTTAAGCATGCTTCAGTCATGCTCAGAAAAATCAGAGAAGTGGAATGCCGTTTTCTTAAATGAGGCCGAAAAAAATATGGTGACCCATCTAGTGGACATTATTTTACCACAAACGGATACGCCGGGTGGACTCGATCTAAATTTGCCGCAGTTTATAGATTTGATGTGCAATGATGTGCTGTATCCCGCTGATCAGGAATTATTTCACCAGGGCAGCCAGGTTTTTGCCAAAAGATTCAACAAGAAATTCAAAAGGGACCTGCAAAAGGCAACTAAAGAAGAGATCATGACTCTGTTTGCTTTTTATTTTGACAAGGATGCATCCGAGTCAGCTGCCATTAAAAAGTTGTTGTCACTACAAGTGGGCCGGGTCTCTGAAGCCGAGAAGGATGATTATAAAATGTATAAGTGTTTGACAAACATCAGAAGTTTCTCTTTGCTGGGTTATTTTACTTCAGAGAAAATAGGGACTGAGGTGCTTAATTTTGATCCGATACCCGGAGTTTGGAAGCCCTGTATCCCGGTCGGGGAAGTTGGCAATTCCTGGACGCTTTAAATGAATGATTAAAACAAATTGATATGTACCAAAATCTTGCCATACTGCTCATAGGATTATCTATCCTTATTTTTACTGACAAAAGCAACGGTCAAGATATTAGGGATGAAGAACACAAGGTGGAACTGGCATACAAAATCAAATCAGAATTGGGAGAAGGGGCTTTCTGGGACCACAGAACTCAACGATTATTCTGGGTAGATATTACCGGTTTGAAAGTGCATATTTATGATCCTAAAACCAGTATCAATAAATCTTTTGCAACGCCTTCGATGGTGGGTACGGTGGTGCCCGGAAATAATGATAAAGCCGTTATAGCGCTTGTCGATGGCATTTATATCCTCAATATCTTGAACGGTGAGATCAGTCTTTTGTCTGATGTGGAGGCCGATATGACATATAATCGGTTTAATGACGGCAAGTGTGATCCGAACGGGAATCTTTGGGTAGGATCAATGCACTTTGATCAGACGATGCCGAAAGCAAACTTGTACAAAGTGGATGGTAAAGGCAATGCTGCTAAAATGCTTGACAGCATTACCATTTCAAATGGTATTGTCTGGACAAAAGACAGCAGGACGATGTATTATATAGATACGCCTACCGGACATATCAGGGCATACGATTTTGATGTAACCAACAGTTTAATTTCAAATGAAAGAATTGCTGTTGAGGTTCCGGAAGAAATGGGTTTTCCTGATGGAATGACCATAGATGAAGAAGATAAATTGTGGGTCGGGCTCTGGAACGGAAATGCCGTGGCACGATTTGATCCTGTTTCGGGAAAATTAATGTCTAAAATAGAAGTACCGGCGCACAATGTAACTTCTTGTTCCTTTGGGGGAAGGAATTTTGAGACCCTTTATATCACAACTTCGAGCCTTGATATGACAGAGGAAGAACAGGCGAAGTATCCTCTGGCCGGATCATTGTTTGAGGTAAAGCCAGGAGTAAAAGGTGTTGCAGGAAACTTTTTCAGGAACTGATATGGTTATATTTTTGATGGGTGTGAGCGGATGTGGCAAAACCACTGTGGGCAGAATGCTTTCTGAGCAGACAGGGATCCCGTTTTACGATGCCGATGATTTTCATCCTCAGGCCAATATTGACAAAATGAGCAGGGGAGAGGCTTTGACAGATGCCGACCGGGCTTCCTGGTTACAAATCCTGGCAGATCATCTTCAAGTATGGAACAGGAAGGGTGGTGCCATACTGGCTTGTTCTGCCCTGAAGGAGAAGTATAGGAAGATTTTGTCTCAAAATCTTGAAAATCATATCTGGGCAGTTCTCACAGGATCATTTGACCTTATTTTAGATCGGATTCGCCACAGAAAGGATCATTATATGGGAGAATCACTGTTGCAGTCGCAATTTGATACCCTTGAAATTCCTGATTATGGGATTCAAATCGATATTGAGCAGGCTCCGGAGAAGATCGTTGAAAAAATAATTGAGTATTATCATGGAAGCTAAAAGTGTTTTTGGGGTTTACGGCCTCGGTGTCATGGGGAGGAGCATCAGTCTGAATATTGCAGACAAAGGATATGCCTTGTCTGTATACAACAGGACCGAAGCAGGAGAAGAGACAGTCGTGAAGGATTTTATGGATTCGCACGGGCACATGGAAAATGTACAGGGCTTCACGGACATGAAAAACTTTATAGCTTCGCTGCAAAGGCCCAGGAAGATCCTGATCATGATCAAGGCGGGGCCAACGGTTGATCTGGTGCTGGACCAGTTGATACCCTTGCTGTCAAAAGGTGATGTGATCATAGACGGAGGAAACTCACATTATTTGAATACGAAAAGAAGATACGAGCTGGCTGGGTCTCGTGGAATAGAATTTATTGGTGCAGGAATTTCCGGGGGAGAGGAAGGCGCAAGAAAAGGCCCTTCGATCATGCCTGGAGGAACCAAAGAAAGTTACGACCTGGTTGCAGGGGTGCTGGAGACTATAGCGGCTCCAGACGTTTCAGGTAAAACCTGTTGTGCCTATATTGGTCCTGATGGGTCAGGACACTTCATTAAAATGGTTCATAATGGAATTGAATATGTTGAAATGCAGTTGCTGGCAGAGGTCTATGCGCTGATGTCTATCCATATGTCATATGAGGAAATGGCCCATACGCTGGAAGATTGGAACCAGGGAGAATCATCGAGTTATTTACTGGCGATCACCATAAAAATTCTGAGAAAGAGGGAAGGAGATGCCTACCTGCTCGATCTGATTCTCGACAAAGCTGGAAATAAAGGGACTGGATCCTGGTCCTCTAAAGCAGCCCTTGATTTGGGACTGCCCTGTACAATGATGTCGGAAGCCGTTTTTGCGAGGTATATTTCCTCTTTTAAAGAGCGAAGGGAAAAATATTCAAAATTAACAGCTCCGTCTCGGGATCAAAAACAATCACCGGACCTTTCCCATTTGAGAAATGCCTATCAATTTGCAAGGGTGATCAACCACCAGCAAGGGTTTCAATTGATGGAGATGGCCTCAAAAACCTATGGTTGGAAGCTCAATTTTTCTGAAATTGCAAGGATATGGTCCAATGGTTGCATAATAAAATCTGATTTGATGAATGTACTTCATGACTGTTTTAAGGAACAATCAGATCTTCTTGACATGCCTCAAATGACCGATCAGTTGACCAAAAATGAAAAGGCAGTCAAAAAGGTACTTGCCTATGGACTTGAAAAAAGACTTTCACTTCATTGCTTCAGCAGTGCTTATTATTACTGGGTGGATATGACCACCAATAAATTACCTGCCAATTTGATTCAGGCTCAGAGGGATTTTTTTGGAGCACATACCTACCAGCGCAATGACCGTTCCCAAGATCAGTTTTTTCATACAAGGTGGGAGTAAGTGCCTTAAAAATAATAAAATACAGCTTGTTTATAAAGCAGTTTCTTTTTTCTGACGGGTCTTTTCTTTAGAGCGTATTTATAATAAATAATAAGATTTCAGCGTTTACTAGAAGAAAAATTGCGTTGAAATGAAAAATGACAGGACAAAAGGCCCAAAAACACCGGGCAAAGAAAATCATGATCAAATACCAATATTCAGCAGCAAGGCCCATAAATTGGCTGAAAAGGAATATGAGGAATATTACAACAGAATCAGGCTCCTGAGCAGGGGCTTATGATAAGTTGCTTTTGTAAAAATCTTTTACATAGGCTATTTTCTGATTGTGCGTCATATTATCAGAAATTTTAACCGCCTTCAGTTTCGGTGCCACACCTGGATTCTTTAAAATGATCTTCTCCAGTTTACTTTTGGTCTGTGCCGGCCCGAACAGCACGATCTCATCGGCATTTTTCAGTTCTTTTAAAATACCCATCAGGTACCTTTGGGTATATTCTTCAATTCGATTTTTCTTCCCTTTCTCATCAACCAAAAACTGATCACCAAACCTTCCAAATTGTTTTTTCTCACCATCAAACCTGATTCTGGTATCAATATCTGAATAGATGGTTTTTGAATAAACTTTACTCTCTGATAAGGTAATAATATGAGCTTCTTTCTGATCAATCCATATACCAACTTTACGCATAATAATGAATTTAAATTAATACTCTATCTTATCTTCTTTATCTTCCCATGCCTTAAAGGCATCCAATGCTTTTTTTCTGTCTATTTGTTCAAATGGAATGCTTCTTTTATTGTTATCCAAATTCAACTCCTTATAAATAAAATCATCGTCAAATCCTATTTTGGCCGCGTCGGCCTTGTTGCATCCGTAAAATACTTTTTTAGGTCTTGCCCAGTAAATGGCACCCAGACACATAGGGCAGGGTTCGCAACTAGTGTACACAATGCAATCATCCAGTTGAAATGAATTCAGGTTTTTACAGGCCTCCCGGATGGCAATAATTTCGGCATGGGCCGTGGGATCATTGGTAGAGGTTACTTTGTTGTTCCCTGATCCTATTATTTTACCTTCTTTAATGATGACGCAACCAAAAGGGCCTCCATCATTATTCAATACGCCTGATATCGCATTTTTAATGGCCCTGTCCATGAATTCAGCATGTACAGGAGTTTCCTGATGCTCTTTATTCGTCATCCATTTGGAGGCTTCATCCAGAAATTTTTTATTGAATTGATTACACATAGACCAGCAAGTGTTTCATATGCAACTGTAAGACCGAGATAAAAAAGGACTCCGGTCTGAGCGCAAACAGTTTTTATACTTTCAAGCTTCCAACCATATCCTCAGGCCTGACCCATAGATCAAATTCTTCTTCGGTTAAAAAGCCTAGATTGACCGCTTCTTCTTTCAGTGTCGTTCCATTTTTATGGGCCGTCTTTGCAATTTTCGCTGAATTTTCATAGCCTATTTTCGTATTCAGAGCGGTTACAAGCATCAGTGAGTTGTTCAGCAATTGTTTGATTTTTGCATGATTGGGTTCAATGCCAACGGCACAGTTATCGTTAAAAGACACACAGGCATCTCCGATTAACTGACCTGATTGAAGGGCATTAGATGCCATAACGGGTTTGAAGACATTTAGTTCATAATGTCCGTTCATTCCTCCAACCGTAACAGCGACATCATTTCCCATAACCTGAGCACAAACCATGGTCATGGCCTCAGCCTGGGTCGGATTCACTTTGCCCGGCATGATTGAAGACCCGGGTTCATTGGCAGGTATAATGATCTCTCCAATTCCACTTCTGGGGCCCGAAGCGAGCATTCTGATGTCATTGGCAATTTTCATCAGCGACACAGCCAGTTGCTTCAATGCCCCGTGGGTTTCTACAACGGCATCATGGGCCGCAAGGGCTTCGAATTTGTTCTTTGCCGTAACAAAGGGCAAGTTGGTGAACTTAGCAATATAGTCGGCGACGAGTTCTGAATATCCTTCAGGTGTATTGATCCCTGTACCTACTGCCGTACCACCCAGGGCCAATTCAGAAAGGTGCTCAAGGGTGTTTCGTAAAGCTTTTACGCCATGATCCAATTGAGAGACATAGCCCGAAAATTCCTGACCCAGGGTTAGCGGGGTGGCATCCATAAGATGTGTTCTTCCGATTTTTACAACATTTGTGAATTCCAGGGACTTTTCATGTAAGGTATTTCTCAATTTTTCCACTCCTGGAATTGTCACCTCGACGATCTTCTTGTAAATGGCAATGTGCATTCCTGTAGGGAATGTATCATTTGAAGATTGTGATTTGTTTACATCATCATTTGGATGGATAAAGCGATCTGTTTCCTCCAGGTTGCCTCCCTGATTCACATGTGCCTTGTTGGCTATAACCTCGTTGCAGTTCATGTTGCTTTGTGTTCCGGAGCCTGTTTGCCAGATCACCAAAGGAAACTGATCTGTTAATTTGCCTTCCAGTATTTCATCGCAAACTCCTGCAATGGCGTCTCTTTTTTCTTCACTGAGCACCCCAAGATCATGGTTTGTATAGGCTGCGGCCTTTTTCAGGTAAGCAAATCCTTCAATGATTTCTTTTGGCATGGATGCTTCGGCTCCGATCTTAAAATTATTTCTGGACCTTTCCGTCTGGGCACCCCAGAATTTGTCTGCGGGCACTTTTACTTCACCAATGGTATCGTGCTCTATTCTGTATTTCATAAGTAAATTTTAAGTGGTAAATATCATTACCAAAGATACAAAATAGCAGGCAAAAAGGGTTTGTATAATCCCTTTAATTTAGCCAAAAAAAGTGTCATCCCAATGACTCTTTAACTTCATGATGTACTCAGGATCCGAAATTCATTTCCTCTTCGCCACCGCCTGGAGACCTCTGTCGCTGACGCCCTTTTTTCTGATTGAACCTGTAGGTAAAGGAAAGCCTGAACTGTCTTTGCCTCCATTGAAAAGAACTTTCCTGTTCAAAAGTTTCGGTTAGGGTATTAGATACTCTTTTTCTGCTGTTAAAAAGGTCATCCACATTGAAAACCAAAGTACCGTTTCCCTTTAAAACATCCTTACTAAAGGCCATATTGGTCGAAAACATTGGGTCAGATTTGGTTTGGGAATTCTGTCGCGGACCCCTGAACATCAAGGTGGTTTGCCAGTCAATCTTCGCAGGCAGGGTCAATTTGGAACTTCCCCGGGCAAACCAGCTGTTGAATTCTGAGCCGAAGTCAACGCCATCGTATTCTCCGTCAATGGTAGAATTATAATAATTAAAACTGGCACCGAACCTCCAGTTTTTTTTAGGGGTATAGTTCGCCGAGAATTCCATGCCATATCGATCCTCGGTGTTCAGATTTATGGGAGATCTTCTTATGATGGGAATCCCGGCCTCAGTTGTTTCACCTGTATCTGAGCTGATGAACTGAAAAATATCCGTGGCACGGCTGTAATAGACAGAAGTGTTGAAAGTAATCTTTTGCCACCTTCTGTAATATCCCAGGTCCATACCATGAGAAATGGAAGGATCAAGATCAGGATTTCCCTGAAAAATGTTTGTCTGGCTCGACTGGGAAGGAAACGGGTTGATAAACCAGGATCTCGGACGCCTGATACGGCTGTTATAGCCCAGGGTTATGTTCTCGTTCTCATTAAATTCATAAACCAGATTCGCGGTCGGAAAAGGATTCACATAGTACTTGTTATTGACCGAATCAATTTCTTTTCCTATCGATCGTATGTCTATATCAGTGGCTTCGAGTCTGAGTCCGAGAAGCATAGAGAACTTACCAAATTTCTTCCCGTATTGTCCATAAACGGCTGAGATCAACTCCTCGTAGAGGAATAAATTGGTAAGACTGTCATTCACTATAAAATCTCCCTGTTCGTTTTCATCGTAAAATTTATAATCCGTGTCACGGTCGTTGCCATTGATTCTTATACCCAGTTCCAATTGCTGATCTTCTCCTATGGGAAGTACGTAATCACTTTGGATCAAAAACCTGTTTTGAGTTTCATCAGAATAGAACTTTTGAGATAAAAGTTCAATTGATGAGGGAAAAGTCTCCTCATTTGTGATAAGACTGGATTCTATGTCGTCGTTATTCTGAAATTGAAGATCAAGATCTATCTGATGTCCCTCTTTTTTGAATTTGTGCAAAAAATTAAGGTCGTATTGAAATACATTACCTTCAGACTCCTCTCTTTCTTCCCGATAAGTAGCATTCACCAGGTCATCAAAATCGTCATAGGCATCGGTCACATTTTCGGATAAATTGTCCCTTTTAGAATCCCTGTATAAAAAACTACCGGTGATAGATGTATTCTTGGCAAGGTAGTATTCCAGACCTATACTCGCATTCAGATTTTTTCCGCCCCGGTTGTAATCAA
Organism: Flavobacteriaceae bacterium; assembly: GCA_024644745.1. Classification (GTDB taxonomy): domain Bacteria; phylum Bacteroidota; class Bacteroidia; order Flavobacteriales; family Flavobacteriaceae; genus Lutimonas. The sequence continues at coordinate 20,259 of JAHEHF010000035.1, read as the reverse complement.
TTCTCTGGTCCGTAAACGGATAAGTTGCCTGAGGAGAAAAATAGGTGGTTTCATAGCGGGCATTTCCCGGACCTTCTCTGTCTGAATACCCAATATTCGTAAAGAAATTCACATCTTTCACCCTGTAATTCACACTGGTTGAAAATCCGTATTGTTCCGGAAAACCCAGGTTTACAGTTCCGATACCGTTCAGGCCCTGTAACTTGTCCCGTCTTAAAATGATGTTCAGGATACCCGCGGTGCCCTCCGCATCATATCTTGCCGACGGGCTCGTAATCACTTCTACTTTTGCAATGGCATCAGCTGGGAACTGTCTCAGCGCTTCTGTGTCATTCAGCCCAACCAATCCACTTGGCTTCCCGTTAATCAGGATTCTGACGTTTTCATTGCCCCTTAAACTCACAACACCATCGGCATCAACGGTTACGGAAGGTACGTTATCCAGAACGTCGCTGGCGGTACCACCTTTAACAGTCATGTCTTTTCCGACATTGTAGATCTTTTTATCCAGTTTTACCTCCATGGTGCTCTTTTCGGCAATCAATTCAACTTCATCCAGGGTTTCGGAATCTTCTTCCAGAAATATTTCACCAAAATCCATGTCTTGATTCACAGAAACATTTTCTTTGGTAATTGTTTTAAAAGAAATAAATTCAAAACTGATATGATATTGACCCTCGGGGACTTCAAAAGAGAATTTCCCTTTTGAATTGGTCATTCCGCCAAAAACCTTGTCTCCTTTAACCTGTTTTACAATAATTGTTGCAAATTCAAGAGGAACATTGGCCGCTTTTTCATGGATTTCTCCGCGAAGCTCAAACATTACTTTCTGCTGGTTTGCATTTCCACCCGGTCTTTGTCTGTTTTGTCCAAAAGCTATAAAGGGAATGAGCATTAGAAAAACGAAAAGATTTGATATTTTCATTTGATTAATTAAAGCGTCGTTTATAAGACACGCAAGGTAATCCTAAGTTTAAATTATCCCTTGTTAAAGATTTGTTAATTCCTAAATGTAAAATACTATGCGAATTAATTGTCATTTTAAAAATATGTAGTATTTTTGGCTCGGATTCAAAAACAATAATATTAGGATATGGAAATTGGTCAATTTTTAGGATTTTTAGTTTTTCTAACCATTTTTACAATGGGATTTTGGATGTTGATCTTTTTGCTCACCTTTGTGGTGCCATATTGGTTGTTTGGAAATCTGATGGAAAACCGAAAATTAAAAAAGGAAGCTAAAAAATCTGTTTCCTGAGAATAGATCATAAAAAAAGCTTGTTTAAAAAAACAAGCTTTTTTTATTTCAGTTCGTCTTCAACTTCAAAAATATCCTTATCGATGTCTTTCGACCTGTTATGCGAATTTCGCTTGCTGCTTTGGTTGAACCTGTAAGAAAATGACAGAAGGTACTGGGTGTCAAATATAAATTGCCTGTTGGTGATGGTATTGGCTTCAAGGGAATAAAAATCAGACTTTCTGGTATGAAAGACATCATTAACTTTAAAACTAAGCGTTGCTTTTCCTTCTAAAAAATTTTTACTTATCGTTGCGTTGGTATATTGGATGGGTTTTAATTCGGTGATGGCTGTTTTTTGTGCTGTCTGGTATACATAATCAATATTGAACCTGAAGGTGTCAGTGATCCTGTAGAGGAATCTAAAATTGCCGTAAAACACCCAATTCGTGTAATCATAAGCATTGTTCAGGGTCTCAGAAAGTGCAGCATAATAAGGGCTAAAAACCCCATAAAGCCTTATTTTTTTGATTGGATTATAGGTAAGTGACAATTCAAGTCCTGCATAATCAAGCGTTCCGTTATTTATAGGGAACCTTCTGTAAATGTCGAACCCGTCACCAGTTTGATTTCCCGTGTTTTCCAGAACATTCAGAATTCTGTCTGTTGAATTGGAATAGAAAAGTATGGAATTAAGCGACAGTTTTTCAAAGTCATGATAATGTTCAAGGTAAAAATAATTCGTGTAATAGGGTTGTAAAAAAGGGTTTCCTGTCAAAATGAATCGTTCGTCCGCAAAGGAGTTAAAAGGATTTAGCTCCGAAATTGTCGGCCTGTCTATATATTTGACATATCCCAATGAAATTAAGCTTTGGTCCTCAAATTCATAAGTGATAAGGGCCTGAGGAAAAATATCGTTGTAGTCATTGGTAAAATTCTCATCGGTCTGTTTTTCACTGATTTCGGTTTCTGTCATCTCCAAACGCAATCCAAACGAAAAATTGAACCGTTCAAATTCTTTGCTGTAATTGGCATAAAAAGCAAAGATCTTCTCTTTATAATCAATGACGCTTGTAAAATCACTGATCGTTTCATACTGTAAAGTAGAAGGGTTCAAATTGCTGGAACTGAAATCGTTCTGATAATTTCTGAATCCGGACTTGTGACCTGCTTCGAAACTGGCATTATTTTTCAACGGAAGTACGTAGTCTATTTTGAAATAGTAATGATCCACACTTTCATCCTTGGTGTATTGTTGATTTGAAGTGTCTGCCCCCGGATAGGTCTCAGTATTTAAAATATCCGTATTGTTATCAGAAAGACTATTGTCATAATTAAAATCCATTGAGAGCTGGTGTCCTTCTTTTTTAAATTTGGTAGTATACTGCAGATAAGCCTCTAAAAATGCTTCGTCTGAATTGTTATCTACATCCCTGATTGAAGACCTGGTGAGATCGTCAAGGGGTCTGTAGTCGTTCAACAAGAGTTCTGAATCATAGTTCTTATTGGAACTTGTGTAAAGAAGTGAAGATGACAGGGTATTTTTTTCATTCAGATAAAAATCACTTCCGATACTGACCAGAAAGCTATTGCGCTGTCTGTGATCTGACCTTTCCTGGTCAAAATTGCCCGTAGGTCTCTGGCGGTCATCTAAAAAAACCTGTTCTATTTCAGTATCTTTTATCATTACTTTATGGTTGAAACTCAGGGTAGAGAACATATTGACCTTATCTGTTTTATAATTGACAAAGGCCGAGGCACCATCGTTATCAGGGTTTCCTGCATGAGCTTCAACAGAACCATTATAGCCTTCTGCATTCCTTTTTTTAAGGATGATATTCAAAATACCACCACTACCTTCAGCTCCATATTTGACAGACTGCTGGATAATTTCTACCTTATTTATGGTATTGGCCGGTATAACACTGAGTAAATCAGCACTGTTGCGTTGACCTCCGTAGGGTTTGCCATCAACAAGGACAAGCGCCGGATTGCCGTTAATGGTTATTGTTCCCTGGTCATTTATCCTTACCGAAGGCGTGTTTTCCAAAACAGTTACGGCATTGCCCCCGATATTTGATATGTCTTTCGAAGCATTGTATATTTTTTTGGCATGCTGGCGGTCCATCAGGTTCGACTGGGCAACCAATTCTATCTCGTTCAGTTTTTCTGTATGCTGCTCCAATTCGATAATGCCCATTTCCATTTCCTGATTTACTGTCAGAATTTTAATGATAAAAGGCTGAAAAGACAAGGATTCAACAATGCAATAGTATTGACCATCCGGGACGTTAAGTTCAAAATAACCTTCTCTATCGGTTACGTCCCCTGTTAATTCCTGGGTATTGATATCCTGAAGCGTTACAGTAACAAATTGTAACGGCGAATGAGTGTCGGCGTCTTTAACGTTGCCGAATACTTTATGTAGTTCAACAGATTCCTGACCTAATAAGCTAAAGGAGAGGAGACCTATGATCAGGATGCTTATTAATTTCATTTGAAAAATGAATAATTGCTAAAAATAACTGATTAAAAATTCTTAAAAAATAGTGGTTTAGGGGTATTTTCTGTGATCAACAATTTCATTAAAAAAGTAATTTTATTTTTTCCGGAGGTCTTCCGATGACTGCTTTATTGCCTTTTACGACAATAGGCCTTTCGATCAATTTCGGATATTCAGACATCGCGTTGATGATTTCATCCTCATTGAGTTCTTTTCCTTTAAACTTTTCTTTCCATATGGCTTCGTTTTTTCGCACCAGGTCTAAGGCCGGAATACCCAGTTTTGCCAGTATTTCTTTTATTTCTTCTGGCTTCAGCGGATTTTTGATATAATCTATAATATCAGGGCTGGCCCCGGCTTCCTGTAAAAGTTGAAGGCCCTGTCTGCTTTTTCTGCATCTGGAATTGTGATAAATTTTCATATATAGGACGGTTTATTTCCTTCGTTGGTCTTCAAAAATAAATGTTTTTTTTTTCATGTTAAAGCCATGTTTCACTTCTTTTGGACAATTATGGGAAATTGCTCTCAAATTATTTTAAAATCTAAATTCGGGTCGTTATTATTAATGGTGTTCCAGTATATTTGTCCTATGATAATAACCGATACCCATACCCACCTTTACGCAGAGCAGTTTGATCATGACAGGGAAAACGTGATTCAAAAGGCGATTAAAATGGGGGTGAGCAGGTTTTTTATTCCTGCCATCGATTCAACTTATTACGACAGAATGGTCGATCTGGAAAAAACTTTCCCGGGTCATATTTTTTTAATGGCAGGTTTGCATCCCACCCATGTCAAGGAAAATTATAAGGAAGAGCTCATCATCGTACAAAACTTTCTGGATACACATAAATGTTATGCTGTTGGAGAGATAGGAATCGATCTTTACTGGGATAAATCGTTTTTAATTCAACAGCAGGAGGCCTTTGAATTTCAGATCAATCTTGCCAAGGAAAATAAATTGCCCATTGTGATTCACTGCAGAGACTCATTCGATGAGATCTTTGAGATCATGGACCGGCTCTGTGATGATGATTTATCGGGTATTTTTCATTGTTTTACAGGAAATGAACAGCAGGCTGAAAAAATTTTGAATTACGGTTTTAAACTGGGGATTGGGGGAGTGGTCACCTTTAAAAATGGAGGTATTGATCAATTTTTGCACAGGATCCCATTAGAGCATATTGTTTTGGAAACAGATGCGCCTTATCTTTCTCCTGTGCCTTATCGAGGAAAACGGAATGAAAGTGGCTATCTTTTAAATATACTTGAGAAATTGGTGGATATTTATCAGTTGGCTCCGGAACAGATTGCCCAAATTACAACCCTTAACTCCAAGGAAATATTTGGAGTTTAACGACAGTGACATGAAAATTTATGAGCGTGCATTTGTGGATACACCAATTGGAACAGCTGAAATAGTTGGAGATGATGAAGGAATCGTTTCGATATCGGTACGTGATCACAAGCAGGAGAATTATCCGGAAATCCCTGATGCCTTATTGGAATGTGCCAGGCAACTTCAGCAATATTTCGAGGGGAGCAGAACAGACTTTTCTTTAAAATTGAAACCTGAAGGCACACCGTTTCAACAAGAAGTATGGATGGAATTACAAAAAATTCCTTTTGGTAAAACGTCAACTTATCTGAAACAATCCTTAAAATTGGGGAACGAAAAGGCGATCAGAGCCGTTGCCTCGGCCAATGGAAAGAATCCGATCTGGATCATCATTCCTTGTCACAGAGTGATAGGAACAGATGGGTCACTGACGGGTTATGCCGGAGGGCTCTGGAGAAAAAAATGGTTGTTGGAGCATGAAAATCCTCCGAAACAGACTTCCTTGTTCTGAATAATTGAGGTTCCTAACTTACTGATGATTTTGTTGAAATGACATATGCATTCATAAAAAGATTTTTAGTATTGCTGACCTTGCTTTTAAGTATGGTGGCCTGGGGTCAATCCTATCCCAAGGGATCCGTTGTAAAGAAAATTAAGGTAAGCGGGGCTTCTATTCAAGTCGACAGCACAAGTATCAACCCCAATTTCTTTGAAGTTTATGATGCCGATCAAAACATCATTGGAACAGACCAGTATGAGGTTGACTTTTCAAGTGCCAGGTTGCGGTTCCTTTTCCCTGAAAAATACAAAGAGAGCTTTATCACAGTGGTTTATCTGCCTTTTCCGGATTTCATGACAAGATATTATACGGCTTTTGATCCCGGATTGATCGTTCCAAGGGTCACTAATGAATCCAGACTTTACAGCGCGGAGTCAAAACCAGGAAAGAAGAACCTCAAACCTTTTGAAGGTCTGTACACCAGTGGTAGTTTGTCACGAGGGGTCACCCTGGGCAACAATCAGGATGCCGTGGTCAATTCGAATTTCAACCTGCAAATTGAAGGAATGCTGTCAGAAAAGGTGGGTATTCGCGCCTCCATCACCGATAATGAAATCCCTTTGCAATCAGGCGGATTCACGCAGCGTCTGGATGAGTTTGACCGCGTATTCATCGAATTGTTCAGTGATAAATGGTCGCTTACGGCAGGAGATGTGGACCTGATCGACACGGATAGCTATTTGATGCGGTTCCAGAAAAAGATTTCGGGTGTTCTGGCAAAGGGGAAACTGGATCACAATTCGGGTGAAACCAATTTTTTTGCCTCCGGAGCGCTCGTCAGAGGAAAATTCAGGAATTATAAATTTAACGGATCTGACGGGAATCAGGGACCCTACAAGATTATAGGGGAAGACAACCAGCCTTATATCATTATGATTTCGGGAAGTGAACGGATTTATGCGAATGGTGTCCTGTTGAAGAGGGGTGAGAATTTTGATTATATCATTGATTACAACTCAGGGGAGATCACCTTTACCTCTCTTTTTACCGTGACCTCAAATTTGCGCTTTACGGTTGAATATCAGTTGTCAGAACAAAATTATACTCGATTTTTGACCTATGATGGGGTAAAATTTGAATCAGACAAGATAAAAGTAGGGGTCAAATATTACAATGAGACCGATTCCAGGAATAATCCTGTAGATCAAAGTCTTTCGGCCGAGCAGCAACAGATCCTTGCCGAGGCCGGAAATGATAAGTCCAAAATGATCGCACCTTCAAATGAACCTGCTGCTTACAACGAAAACCGGATCTTGTACAGGAAAGTTTTTTTGAATGGGCTTGAGGTATTTGAATATTCGAATGATCCTGAGGAGGAGCTCTTTCAGGTCAGCTTTAGTTTTGTGGGGGAAAACAATGGAGACTATGTGATACAAACGACTCTGGCTGCAGGAAGGGTTTATGCTTATGCGCCAGAGGCCAATAACGAGAAGCAGGGCAGTTATTTGCCTGTGATCCAATTGGTGGCACCCGAAAAACTGCAAATAATTGACTTTGAAGCAGATTATACACCAAACGACAAGACCCTTGTGGAGTCTGAACTGGCCCTGAGCAATAACGATCAGAATCTCTTTTCTGATATAGATGATCAGGATAACAAAGGGTTGGCAACGAAACTGACTTGGAATCAAAATCTTCTTGACAAAACCTGGAAGCTGAAAAGCAATCTGAGCTATGAGTATTTTAGTAAAAATTTCAGATCGGTCGAGAGAATCAGAAATGTTGAATTTTCGCGCGACTGGAATATCATTCAGGAGGAAACAGATGATAAAAATGAACAGCAGTATGTGGTTGGGGGGCTTCATTTTTCAAAGGATAGCCTTGGCAGTGTTCATTATTACTATGAAAATTTGACTCTTGGTGATACTTATAAAGGAAACCGACACAATTTGACGGCCCTTGTCAGATCAGGCGGAACCCGGTTTCGATTGGATGGAAGTTTGATGAAAAATGAAAACGGGCTGTCAAAAAATTCTTTTGACAGGCTTTACAGCCAAATAACGCAATCCATATCAAAATTTTGGTTCGGGGCAAAATTCAACTATGAGAGCAATAAAATGAAAAATATACTGAATCAGGAATTGAACTTCTTGTCACACAGGTATTCTGAGCTCGAAGGCTTTATTGGCCTGGGCGACTCAACAGGAGTTTTTACTGAGATAGGATATAATTACAGAGCAACTGACAGTGTGAAGGTGGCTTCATTGGAGCCTGTAAACAAGGCCAGTACTTTTTTTGTGAAATCAAGGCTTGTCCAGAATGCAAATACGGATTTATCGGTTTATGCAACCTACAGGAAGGTTAAAAATGAATATGCACCTGATGAGGAGGCTTTGAATGGCAGGGTGACCTACAGGCAAAGGATTTTTAGAGACTTTGCTGTTTTCCACACAAATTTCGAGACCAGATCAGGAACCCTTCCGCAACAGGAATTCAGTTATGTTGAAGTGGAACCAGGTAAGGGATTTTACGAATGGATCGATTTCAACAATAACGGCATTCAGGAACTTGATGAATTCGTAACGGCTCAGTTTCAGGACCAGGCCATCTATGTAAGGGTGTTGTTGCCCACCGTTAATTTTATAAGAACCAATCAAAACAAATGGAGTCAGTCTTTGAATTTAACCGCTGCGTCCTGGAAGAATAAAGATGGCTTCAAGGGCCTCCTGTCCCATTTTGCCAACCAGACCTATTTCCTGATCGATTCCAAAACGAGAAGGGATCAGAGTGAATTCAGTATCAATCCTTTTGTGCGGGATGATGAGGACCTTCTGGGTCTTGATCAGAATTTTAAAAACAGCCTCTTTTTTAACAGGGGCTTGCAAAAAATGAGTATGGTTTATACTTTTCTCAATTACAGAAAAAAGACAATTTATTCATTCGGAGACCAGGATGTTACTTTAAAATCGCATCAGTTTCAATTCATTCATAAGTTGGGCAGTTTCTGGTTGTTTGATTTGGATGCCGGAGTCAATCAGAACAAAAGCACCTCCAACAGCTATTCCAACAGAAATTACCGCCTTCACAATTACACGCTGAGGCCAAAGATTTCATATTTGCACAATAAAAACACGAGGCTTGAAATATTGTATACCTATAAAGACAAGGTCAATCAGTTGGAGGATATGGAAACTTTAAAGATGCATATTCTTGGAGCAAATTTCCAATATGCCAACAAGCAGCGATTCTCAGTAAATGCGAATGCGAATCTTTACTTCAATGAATTTACGGGGAACACGAATTCTCCGGTTGCTTATCAGATGCTCGAAGGGTTGCAGCCCGGAACCAATTTGACCTGGCTTGTGGGCATGCAAAAACGCTTAACCTCTTTTCTCGATCTCAACCTGAATTATTCTGGAAGAAAATCAGAAGACTCAAAAACCATACATACGGGTAACGTTCAACTGAGGGCTACTTTCTAAGCTTTTTTCAGAATCGGGGTTTTCGGAACAACGGGTTTTCTCTTATAATGAACTCAAAACCGGGGCATTGTTTGTACATCTGAAGTTTTTTACCCTCGAGCCATTTTTTATTTTCTTCTGGATTCCCTATTTACTGAATTCCGTTCTAACAGTGACAATATCACCTGCGTGAAGTTCGTTTTCCACAGATCTTTTCTGTCCGTCTATTTTGTTTTAACTTTTTCTGGATGGGCTTTCTTTACAGGTTTTTCCTGAGCCAGTCGCCCATAGATACTTCAGCGCTTATAATGGATCTTACATCTTCAATCTTTACCCTTTTCTGTTCCATGGTATCCCGGTGTCTTATGGTTACGCAACCATCTTCTTTGGTTTCGTGATCAACCGTTATACAAAAGGGCGTTCCAATAGCATCTTGTCTTCTGTATCGTCTGCCGATGGCATCTTTTTCGTCATAAGTCAAATTAAAATCGAATTTCAGCTGGTCAAGGATCTCTCTTGCTATCTCCGGAAGCCCGTCTTTTTTAATCAAGGGCAATACGGCTGCTTTCAGAGGTGCCAATACAGCTGGTAATTTCAATACGATTCTTTCTGAATTGTCTTCAAGGGTCTCTTCCTGAAGGGCAGTTGAGAATACGGCGAGGAACATTCTGTCAAGTCCTATGGAGGTTTCCACAACATAAGGAACATAGCTTTTATTCATCTCATGGTCGAAGAACTGTAATTTTTTACCTGAGTATTCTTCGTGTGCCTTCAGGTCAAAATCAGTACGGGAATGGATTCCTTCCAATTCTTTGAATCCAAAAGGGAAATTAAATTCAATATCTGCTGCGGCGTTGGCATAATGGGCCAGTTTTTCATGATCATGAAATCTGTATTTATCTTCACCCAAGCCCAATGACAGGTGCCATTTTAACCTTGAGGCTTTCCATTGCTCATACCATTTGAGTTCATCACCTGGACGCACGAAAAACTGCATTTCCATCTGTTCAAACTCCCGCATCCTGAAAATGAACTGTCTTGCAACAATTTCATTCCTAAAGGCTTTTCCTGTTTGGGCGATCCCAAAAGGGATTTTCATTCTGCCCGTTTTTTGGACATTGGCAAAATTCACGAAAATACCCTGTGCCGTTTCCGGACGCAAATACAGGTCCATGGCGGTATCGGCTGAGGCGCCTAATTTGGTTCCAAACATCAGATTGAATTGCTTTACATCCGTCCAGTTTTTGGATCCGGATACCGGACAGGCAATTCCCAGTTCTTCAATAAGGGCCTTGACATCATTCAGGTCTTCCTTTTCCAGAGATTGTGCCATGCGGCTCAGTACAGTTTCTTTTTGAGATAAGTATTTGACCACCCTCGGGTTGGTAGCGACAAATTCGTCCCGATCAAAGGCTTCTCCAAATCTTTTTGCCGCTTTGGCAATCTCTTTCTCGGCTTTGAGATTCAATTTCTCGGCATAGTCTTCAATCAGTACATCGGCCCGGTATCGCTTTTTAGAATCCTTATTGTCTATCAAAGGGTCGTTGAAGGCGTCCACATGCCCTGAAGCTTTCCAAGTTGTGGGATGCATAAAAATGGCTGTATCAATTCCAACGATATTCTCATTCATCTGGACCATGGATCTCCACCAGTATTCGCGAATGTTCTTTTTGAGCTCAGCTCCGTTCTGAGCGTAGTCATAAACGGCGCTCAGCCCATCGTATATTTCACTTGACTGGAATATGAATCCATACTCTTTGGCATGGGAAATTACCTTTTTAAACTTGTCTTCTTGATTTTTCATTCGGCAAAAATAATTAATTTATGTAAAGGGCATAAAAAAAGGAAACACTATTTGTGTTTCCTTTAATTTATATTTTATTCTGATTGATTTACAGTCCTAAAAAAGAATCACTTAATTCTAAGGATGCTGAACCTACCAGTTTGCCATCAACATATACTTCAATAGGATAGGTGCCTTTTTCATACTTTTCACCTTTCCTTTCCACAAGCATGACAACGTCCAGATCGGCATTTTCATAATTCACAATGGTCTGATCTGTGTATTTTGCTTCAGTTCCGTCAGCCACTGCAAAAGTTCCTTTTGCATTGATCACCTGTCCTGCAGGGTTCTTAAGGATGATAAAGGCTTCTTTGTCGCCTGGAGTTGCAATTTCATTTTCCAGCAATCTGAAAGCCACTTTGATGGCATCGGTTTTCTGTGCCTTGTTGGTTTCGGTATATTTTCCGTTAGAACGCATTTTCATTGCGGTAACTTCTACATTTTCAACATTGATGGCACCTCCGATTTCAACTTTTCGAGCCAGTTCCATGTTTTGGGATACCAAAGTATCGTTGTAATTCGTTTGAATCACCAACTGGCTGTTGATACTGTCTTTTTCTTCAGTCAAAATGTTATTGGCCAATTTAAGTGAATCTACTTCGTCCAATAATCTTGAATTGGTTTTCTCAAGAGATGCAAGCTGGCCCCTGTATCTTCTCAAAACACTGGAGTTGATCTTCTTCAAATTTTGAACTGAATCTTTTAAAACAGCGATTTTTTCTTTCTCTAATGTCAACGAATCCGACAGGCTCGTATTTGCTGCAATCGCAACGTCATATTTCTCTTCCATTGCAGTCAAATTGCCTATGATCTGCTCTTTTTCATCCTGAAGGAACTTGATTGCCTCTTTATGGTCATTATTATTATAAAAAGTATATCCGATAAGGCCAAATAGCAATATGGTCAGCGCAATTATTAAAATTTTACTGTTTGAAGATTTAGAATTTTCTTCCATAATTATAGAATTAAGTTTACATTTTAGATTAATCTTAACTTATTTAACGTAATAAATTAAAAAAATTGTATGCAAATTTACTTTTTTTTAAAGATTTTAAAGAATTAATGGGAAGAATTAAAATTGAAAAGCTAAGAATAGGGTCATGTTGATCAGGATCATCGACGATGTTGTGAGTCTTTTTTATCCTGAAACCTGCATCACTTGTGGCACAGCAGTTGAGATGCCGGGACAGTTGTTTTGTTTTTATTGCTTATCAGACCTGCCCCTGACCGGTTTTTCCTTTATGCCCAAAAACAGACTCGAAACCTCCTTCAGGGGTAGAATTCCGATCAAAGGGGCAACGGCTTTACTTTATTTTCATAAAAAGGGACCGGTTCAAAAAATGATGCATCGTTTAAAGTATCAGGGGCAGCAACACATAGGTACTTTTATCGGTGACTGGCTCGGGGAAGAAATGTTGCAGGCTAAAAGGTTTGAAGGAATTGATCTCATACTTCCTGTCCCCCTTCATGCAGCAAAACAAAGAAAAAGAGGCTACAACCAGGTATTTCGGTTTGCGCAAAGCCTTTCCCTTAAACTGTGCAAGCCTATGTCGACCGATTTGCTTGTCAAAATCTCAGATTCAGTTTCTCAAACCTCCAAAGCCAGAAATGAGAGGGTCCTGGAAAAGGGCAGTGGGTTTCGACTGCTGGACACCCTGCCTCTTCAGGACAAACATGTATTGCTTGTTGACGATATCATTACTTCAGGGGCCACTTTAGAAGGCTGTTGGTCCCAACTTCAAAAAGTGAAAGGCCTTGAGATAAGCCTGGCCTGTATGGCATTTACTGCATAAATTTTGGTAAATATTTATCGAATAAGGAAAAAAATAATTGTTAATTTGTATTTTATTTTCGGTATGAGATTTTGCTTTTTTTTGCTGTTCGCATTGATCATCATTCTTGGAGGATGTGCCAGAACCGGGCGCCCCGAGGGAGGCCCTAAGGATTTTGACAAACCCATAATGGTGAGGACGGAACCGGCCTATAAAAGTCTGTATTTTGATGAGGACGAGATCAAGATCTATTTTGATGAATATATCAAACTTAAGAATGTAAGTTCAGAACTCATCGTTTCCCCTCCGCTGAAATATCCTGTGGTCATTTCACCTTTGGGTACTCCAAGCAAGAAAATAACACTGAAACTTAGTGACACTTTGCAGGAGAACACAACCTATACCTTTAATTTCGCCCAAAGCATCGTTGACAATACAGAAGGGAACATCCTTGATAACTTCAAGTATATTTTTTCGACTGGCGATTATATTGATTCTTTGAAAATTAGAGGAACCATTAAGGATGCATTCGATCTGGAAATGATCGAGAACCCTACAATCATGTTGTACCCTGTCAAGGAAGATTTCAATGATTCCCTTATTTATAAGGAAAAGCCAACTTATGTGGGCGTGACCCTCGACAGTCTCAACTGGGAGATTACCAATATCAAAGATGGTACCTATCATTTACTGGCCTTGAATGACGCCCGAAAAAATTATATGTTCGACCCCAAGGAAGATAAAATAGCCTATTATCCGGACTTCATTTCCATACCGGGCGACAGTATTTTTGACCTTTCCCTTTTTAAACAGATCCTGAGTTTCAAGCTTGCCCCGAGGCCAAAGGAAGTCTCGAAAGGATTGATCATAATCGGTTTTGAAGGAGATTCTGAAGGTGTCGTCATAAATGAGTTGTCTGAAAAGCCGGGTGATTTCAGATCTTTCTATGCCAAAGATAAGGCAACCGATTCCTTGAATTATTGGTTCCGCAATTATGATAAGGATTCAATTCTTCTTCAAATAAGGAAGGAAAATTTAATTGATACGGTTAAGATCGCGGTGAAGGAAGAAGAAATTGATTCCATGAGGCTTCAGTTTTCGGTCAAAGGACGATTGCATTTGAGGGATACTTTAAAATTGGGTTCAAGTGTACCTATTGTGAAAATAGACACGGCTCATTTTCATTTTATAGACAGAGATTCTTCCCGGGTTCCTTTTGAGTTAGATCTTTCTCAGGACAGGTTGATTGTTGATTTCCAATTCAATAAGGAGTTTCAGCAAAGTTATAATTTATTCATTGCTCCGGGTGGAATTGAAGATATATTCGGGGTACAGAATGACACTTTAAAGGTCAAATTCAGTACAGGGAAAGTAGCCGATTACTGCTCCATTTTTTTGAATATTGTTAATATTGAAAAATTTCCGGTGATCGTGGACCTGATCGATGACCGTGGAAATTTGGTAGCCAAGAAATTCGCAACCGAGCCCCGTGAATTTGAATTCCGGAATTTGCGGCCTGCGAGATTCAAGGTTCGGGTGATTTATGATGATAACGGAAACCAACTCTGGGATACCGGAGACTATTTGAAGAAAATACAACCCGAAAAAGTTTATTATATAAACAATATCATCGAGGCCAAGGCCAATTGGGAGGTAAATGAGACCTTAACGATAAGTCCGGATCCCAGGCCTTAGAAATCTACAATCTGTTTTTTGGATTTATTCTCTTAAAGTGATTTATATTTCTTTTTACTTTCACAGAATTAGTATCTTTGTTGTTTAGAATCATTTTAATTAAGCAAATAATGAGTTTCAGTAAAAAAGATATATACAAAGCCCTGGAAGGTATTACAGCACCCGGTGAGGGAGTCAATTTAATTGAAAGCAAAGCAGTGACCAATGTGGTCATATTTGGCAAAGAGATCATTGTTGACGTCACCATCAAAAACCCATCTTTACAGGCCAAGAAAAAAATTGAGGTCGAGATCATGAAAATCATCCATGACCGGGTGGATGAAAAAACAGATGTCAAAGTAAATGTGAAGGTTGATGCCCCGGCAAAGCCTGCCCCGATGAGAGGAAATGAAATTCCGGGCGTAAAAAATATAATAGCCGTAGCCTCTGGAAAAGGAGGTGTAGGGAAATCTACCATAACGGCTAATCTTGCGGTGACGCTGGCTAAAATGGGCTTTAGCGTTGGGGTTCTTGATGCTGATGTTTACGGACCCTCGATGCCTATTATGTTTGATGTGGCAAAGGAAAGGCCTTTATCTGTTGAAGTTGGCGGAAAGTCTAAAATGAATCCGATTGAGAATTACGGAGTTAAAATGCTGTCACTGGGCTTTTTTACAGATCCAAATCAGGCTGTAATATGGCGAGGAGCCATGGCCTCCAAAGCCTTGAATCAAATGATATTTGACGGGCATTGGGGAGAGCTTGACTTTATGTTGATCGATCTGCCTCCCGGAACCGGAGATATACATCTTTCGATGGTTCAAGCCGTTCCGATCACAGGAGCGGTCATTGTCAGTACGCCACAGAATATTGCGCTTGCCGACGCAAAAAGGGGAGTAGCCATGTTCAATCAGGAAAATATCATGGTCCCTGTTTTGGGAATTGTGGAGAATATGAGTTACTTTACGCCCGAAGAGCTTCCTGAGAACAAGTATTATATTTTTGGGAAAGACGGGGCGAAACATTTAGCCGAGGACCTGGATACGGCCTTGCTGGGTGAAATTCCTCTGGTACAAAGCATCAGAGAGGCTGGTGATTTTGGCCATCCCGTGGCTTTGCAGGAAAATACGGCTCTCGAAAAGGCTTTTAAAGAAACAGCAAAAAACATGTTGAGCCAATTGGTAAAACGCAATGAGGATTTGCCTCCTACCGAAGTGGTCAGAATCACCACCATGTCGGGATGCAGTTCAAAATAAAAATACTCTGGCCCGATGATTCGGGCCATGAGATTAATCATTTAAATGATGTCACAAAAAGAATTGTTGAATAATATAGAAAAGGCGCTCAATGAGATCCGACCTTATCTTTTAACGGATGGAGGAGATATTTCCTTTGTGTCTTTGGAAAACGACGTTGTGAACGTCAAATTTCATGGAGCTTGTATTGGTTGTAATGTAAATCAGATGACCTTGAGGAATGGAGTGGAGGCTACCATTCAAAAATATGCTCCCCAGATCAAAAAAGTAGTGGAGGTCAAGTAAACCCACCGCTTTTGATTCTCATATTCTTAAAAAATATTCGTTATATTTGTTAACATCGAAATAACAGATATAATATGACCTGCATTTTTGCCGAATTATTATCACTTCTAAAATTTCTGATGAAGGGAAATCCCGAGTAAATGGATTTTTCCTCATGTATTATTGAGTTTCTTTTAATAAATTTTAAAACATTTCTTTATGCCAAGATATCATTCTTTAGGTAAAATTCCTCCTAAACGACATACTGTTTTCAAAGATGCTGAAGGTAATTTTCTTTATGAAGAATTATTCGGAACTGTTGGTTTTGACGGGATGTCTACCCTGTTGTACCATACGCAGAGACCTACGCAGGTAAAAAAGATCATGGCTTCATACAGTGTTGCTCCAAAAATTGCAGTTGAAAGGAATATGAAGTCCATAAGTTTAAAAGGATTTGAAGTGCACCCAGAGGATGATTTCCTCAAAAGCAGGATCCCGGTCCTTGTCAACGGAGACTGTCAGATCAGTTTGGCTGCCCCTAAAAAATCACTTACGGCGTATTTTTATAAAAACACCGATGCCGATGAGGTGATATTTGTTCACAAGGGTTCAGGAAAGCTGAGGACCATGCTTGGAAATATTGATTTTGAATACGGCGATTATCTCGTTATCCCGAGGGGTATGATCTGTCAGATTGATTTTGACTCCGAAGATAACAGATTGTTCATCGTTGAATCGAAAAGCCCGGTTTATACCCCGAAACGATACAGAAACTGGTTTGGACAACACCTTGAGCACTCACCATTTTGCGAACGGGACATCCATCCGCCCGGTGAACTGGAAACCTTCAATGAACTGGGAGATTTTATGATGAAGGTCAAAAAACAGGATACCATTCATGAATATATATACGCTGCACATCCGTTTAGCGTGGTAGGCTGGGATGGCTATAATTTTCCCTATAAGTTTTCTATTCACGATTTTGAACCCATTACGGGCCGCGTGCATCTTCCGCCACCCATTCATCAGACCTTTGAAACTGCCGGATTTGTGATTTGTTCCTTCGTGCCCAGATTGTACGACTACCATCCTCAGGCCGTACCGGCGCCGTACAACCACAGTAACATTGATTCTGATGAGGTCCTTTATTATGTGGATGGTGATTTTATGAGCAGAAACAATATAGAAAAAGGTCAGATCACCCTGCACCCGGCAGGAATTCCTCATGGCCCGCATCCGGGAGCCATGGAAAGGAGTATCGGTAAAAAAGAAACACAGGAATTGGCTGTCATGGTCGATACCTTCAAACCGCTGATGGTTACTGAAGCGGCAATGAAGTTGGCAAACAATGATTATTATAAAAGTTGGTTAAATCATTAAAATAAAAGTGATGAGTGATATAAAAAATGTAGAATACGGCTTAGAAAAAATATTTAAAGGAGCAAAGGATTTTTTACCATTATTGGGAACAGATTATGTAGAGTTCTATGTAGGTAACGCCAAGCAGGCAGCTCATTTTTACAAATCGGCATTTGGCTTTCAGTCTTTTGCCTATAAAGGACTGGAAACAGGTAGCAGGGATCTTGTTTCATATGTTTTAAAACAAGATAAAATTAAATTAGTACTGACCACGCCTCTAAACTCAAAATCAGAAATTAACAAACATATTGTAAAACACGGAGATGGCGTAAAAGTTGTCGCCCTTTGGGTAGAAGATGCCAAAAAAGCCTGGGAAGAAACGACTTCTCGCGGTGCAAAATCTTATTTAAAACCGGTTACAGAAAAAGATGAACATGGTGAGGTCGTCAGATCGGGTATTTATACTTACGGAGAAACGGTGCATATGTTTGTTGAACGAAAAAATTACAAAGGAACATTTTTACCCGGCTTTACCGAATGGAAATCAGAATTCAACCCGGAATCCTGTGGATTAAAATATATTGACCATATGGTCGGTAATGTAGGTTGGGGAGAAATGAACACCTGGGTAAAATGGTATGAGGATGTCATGGGATTTGAAAACTTCTTGTCTTTTGACGATAAGCAGATTCATACAGAATATTCAGCCTTGATGAGTAAGGTGATGAGTAACGGTAATGGCAGAATTAAATTCCCGATTAACGAGCCGGCAGAAGGGAAGAAGAAATCACAAATTGAGGAATATCTTGATTTCTATGAAGGTCCTGGAGTACAGCACATTGCAGTGGCTACAGATGATATCATTACAACGGTTTCCAAACTGAGATCCCGGGGGATAGAGTTTTTAAGTACCCCTCCGGAAGAATATTACAGAGCGGTTCCAGGCAGGCTGGAGGAATTTAGCCATAAGTTAAGAGAGAATATTGAGACTTTAAAAAACTTGGGTATCATGATCGATGCAGACGAAGAGGGTTATTTATTACAGATTTTTACGAAACCTGTTGAAGACAGACCAACTTTGTTTTTTGAAATCATTCAAAGAATGGGAGCTCGCGGGTTTGGTGCGGGTAATTTCAAAGCATTGTTTGAAAGTATTGAAAGAGAACAAGCCAAGCGAGGAACTTTATAGCAAATGCTTTAATTGATGATGACAAACTCAGGGCCTGACTCCGCGTCAGGCCCTGAGTTTTTCTTTGATGTTTACTTTGAGTGATTAAATCACTTATTGAAAACAAAAGTGATTCATGCTTGTAAAAGTTTACGGGAGTGCGGTGTTCGGGGTCGAGGCTACGACCATTACCGTTGAGGTAAATATAGACAAAGGCATTGCCTATCATTTGGTAGGATTGCCCGATAATGCCATTAAGGAGAGCAGTTACAGAATTTCGGCAGCACTCAAAAATAACGGTTATAAACTTCCGGGAAAAAAGATCACCATCAATATGGCGCCTGCTGATCTCAGAAAGGAGGGAACCGCTTATGACCTGGCACTGGCTCTGGGTATTCTGGCGGCTTCGGGTCAGATTGAATCAGAGCGCTTGTCTCGCTTTATGATCATGGGAGAACTCTCTCTTGACGGGAGTCTGAATCCGATACGGGGCGCACTTCCCATTGCGATTCAAGCCCACAAGGAAGGTTTTGAGGGCTTTATCCTGCCGAAACAGAATGCCAAAGAGGCTGCAGTAGTGGAGGGACTGGACGTTTATCCCGCAGAGAATATCAGGGAGGTGATTGATTTTTTTCTCGACAAAGCGATGCTATGTCCCTTAAAAATTGACATGAAGAAGGAATTTTTTGAACGGGACCAAAGTAATGATCTCGATTTTTCTGATGTCAAAGGTCAGGAAACCATCAAAAGGTGTATGGAAATAGCTGCAGCCGGAGGTCATAATATCATTTTGATCGGCCCGCCCGGATCCGGAAAAACGATGCTTGCCAAGCGGCTGTCAACAATTCTGCCTCCGATGTCCTTGATGGAGGCCCTGGAAACCACTAAGGTTCATTCTGTGGTGGGAAAATTAAAAGACAATATCGGTTTGATGCATAAAAGACCTTTCAGATCTCCACATCACACCATAAGTGACGTGGCTCTTGTAGGCGGGGGAACCTATCCGCAACCCGGTGAAATCTCATTGTCACACAACGGGGTATTGTTTCTTGACGAACTACCGGAATTCAAACGAAGTGTTTTAGAAGTGATGCGACAACCCCTAGAAGACAGGGAGGTCACCATTTCAAGGGCGCGGTTTACGGTAACATATCCCAGCAGTTTCATGCTGGTTGCAAGTATGAATCCGAGCCCCAGCGGGTATTTCAGGGATTCCGATTCTCCAGCAAATTCAACACCTTATGAAATGCACCGTTATATGAATAAAATTTCAGGCCCGCTACTTGACAGGATTGACATGCATATCGAAGTACAGCCTGTTGCTTTTGAAAAATTGTCGGGTAAGCGGCAGGGAGAATCGAGCAAACAGATCAGGGAACGCGTTACCACAGCGAGAACAGTTCAGGCAAAAAGATACGAAAATCGCGAAGGAGTTCATTACAATGCACAGATGAATGTCAGGCAGATCAGGGAATTTTGCATTTTGGACGCGGCTTCTCAACAACTGATCAAACAGGCCATGAACAACCTTAATTTATCTGCCCGGGCCTATGACAGGATCTTAAAAGTTTCGCGAACCATTGCGGATCTGAGCCAGAGCGAAAAAATTCACTCAGAACACATTGCGGAAGCCATTCAGTACAGAAGCCTTGACAGAGAGGGGTGGCTGGGGTGAAGACACTGAATCAAGCCCGATATGAAACTTTATTTTTTTATCTGATAAAGTGAATCACCCAAATCCAGTGGGTTGTTTGCTACAGGAAAGGGAATAAATGATTATCTTAGAAAAAAAAAGATATGCCAATTTATATGGATATTCACGAAATGCCGGAAGGTGTGAATGCAAAACACGTTGCAGAAATGCATCAAGCGGATCTTAAAATT
>JAHEHF010000127.1 GCA_024644745.1 Flavobacteriaceae bacterium | reverse complement strand
CCGCGTATGATGCATTGACCAGTCCTGACATGTCAAAATCATAGGGTAGGGGTATAATTTTTTTATTGACGTAGATCAGTTTCTCATTGTGTTGTGCATAGGTCGAAAAATCAGTATTTCCGATCATATATTGAAAAAAGGCATTATGAACAGATTCCAAAGGATCCTGGGCCATAGGATGAATAGATCTTTTCACAACCTCTCCATCGAACCTTTTGGCCACTTTCTCAATATCTTCAATGAAAAAACCATTGATCTCATAACTTTTTCCCTTTGAATCTTTACTGTCAGTCAATGAAACGTCCACCAGACGGGTCTTGTAATGATAGTTGGAAATCAGCTCATACAGCTTATAGGCCATATACTCTTTGATGATATAGTCTTCTGCTCCTTTTTTAGTGGAGCACTGCAGCACAAGTTTCAATTCTTTGTCGCCTTCAAATAAAGTATTCTTCCTGTCTGCCTTTTTAATTTTTAACTTGATCGGAGGGAAGGTGCATCGGCTCAGTCTGAAATATCCCCTGACCCGAAGTTTGGTCTCTATGTCTGACCAGGATCCATCTGGGGAAGCATAGCCCATGATCGTCTCGATATAAGTGCTGTCATTGGTTTGTTTCTTTACTTCTTTAATTGAAAAATCCAGTTTCACAGGGATGGTTTCTTCACTGCTAAAAAGTGGAGACTCCTTTTGATCCGGGTCCGGTTTTTTTTCATCTTGTGCATAAGCCGTCAGACTAAGCATGGAAAGGATCAAAAAAAGAAAAACAGAAGAATAATTTTTCATCGTTTTAAAATTTGATAGGATCAAGTTGTGTAAAAGTAGCAAATTTAAAATAGCAGAACAATGCATCAGTCATTGCTGACCTCCCAGATCTGCGTCCAGGTACCCATCATATACTTGACCTTCATTTCATAGGTTCCCGGTTCCTTCGGAGAGAAGCTAAAGTCTGCGGTTTCTCCTACGGCTACCTTCGGGGTAACCATTACATCTTTTTGCTGAACTTTTGGGAGATCGGCTCCGTCCTTGGCAATGGTCCTGACAGGAATCTGCTCTCCATTCTTTGAAAATTGTATTTTAACTCTCCCTGCTGGACCTATATTGATCAGACGAAGACGGTGCGTTTCGCCCGTTTTGGCTTTTTGAACAGGAATTTCATCCCATCCGTTGAGGTCCAGGTCGGCTGTAGCCTGGGGGTTGGTATTTTTCCAACCCACAATAAAAGAATGATCCAAAGCGGGATTGTAAATTTCATTTTCTCCCATGACGATCATGGGGCCGTACATTGCTTTGGTCAACTGCTGTATGTCATTAAGGTGGCTGTGGTATACAAATGTCCCGGGCCGCATTAACGACAATTTATAGGTAAATTCACCTCCAGGTTCAATGACCGGTGAGGTTTTTCCATCCGAAGAGCTCCAGTTGGGTACGCCGTCAGACCAACTGTCGATTTCAAGGCCGTGCCAGTGAATCGAAGTAGGCAATGACATTTTATTTTTCACCGTAACCCTTGTTGCCTGGTATTGTTTCAGTACCAATAAAGGTCCAGGTTTAAAAGATGGTTCAGGACTTTCCTCTTCAAAATTAATTGACATGCTCTTTTTGTCGGCCTGGTGGGCGAATAAGGTCAGGTTCTTTTCCTCTCCCTTTGAGATCAGGTCTGATGCACCATCTTTGACCTGAATCCCCAGGACCAGTCCGGCCATGTGCTGGTGGGTACCCTCCGGGTCGAGTAATTCAGCTCCAGGCAATCGTATCCATCCGGCTACATGAAAAGACAGGTGACAGTGAAACAACCAGTTACCCGGTCTTTTCGGGATCCACTGCATGGACATGGTCTTTTTACCCGTCAGGGTTTCTGTAACCACCTCTTTTCTTTGATCTTCTGAAAATATAGTTGATGCTTTTGTGCTGCCAAGTTCGAGAACATCAAAATAAAAACCATGAAGATGCATCGGATGAACCCTGTTTGATGCATTGATCACCTTCCAGTTCAGGGTATCGCCTACTTCCGGTGTCATCCTTTCTGTAAAGGGCCATGACCGTCCGTTGATCGTCAAAGCCTCCACACCTTGAGGAGATATTTCTTCGTCGTCAATGAAACTGCTGAAGACATTGATGACAAATACCCTGTCATCTGAAGTTCCTTCCAAAGGGTCCACGATAAAGGCTCCTGCCAGTTGCTCGTCTTCATCAGGAAAAAACCTTTTTTTATGTCCTCTCCCCAGTTTCACCCAGTACATGTATGTTCCGGCTGCGCCTGATTCAAAAGTAACTTCCCCTGTTTTTCCGGGTAGAATCAGCAGGCTGTCATTTTTTGTGTAAGGTCTTTTCTGCAGCCCGTATACGGTGATCGTAGAGTCGACCAGGGTGTTTTTAATTTTTGCGTGAATACGAGTGCCTTGACGCACCCTGATCAACGGTGAAGGAATAGAGGCCTTTTTACCGACTTCACCCACAGCTACCATTTTCAGTCCGGGCCTGTCATCGGTTTCCATTCTGAAATCCCCCCATTTCACTTCCAGGTTGAGGTCAAGGGTTCCATTTTGATCAGTACCTGCTGGTGTACGGTTGTCATTTGGTACAATTGCGGGCAAACCAGATGGTTTTCCGGCGGCCAAATACCTGGGATGGTTGTACTTGGATTCGTCAGCCCCATTTGTAAACAGAGAAAAAAAGCTTGCAGCCAATGGCTTTGGACCCGGAGTTTCACAGCTTATATTTCTGTTTTTGATGAATTCGGGATTATAAACCACTTCGGGCGGTTTTTCTTTGCATCCGTAAAAAATAGTTGCGATGGCAAGGATCAGGAGGATTTTATGGAACATTATGATTGAATTGGCATTGTTAAATTGTACAACAATTTAATACGGACTCAGTCAATATTGGTCTCGATTTGGACGAAACTGTCATTATTGTTCCCCAAGGTCACTTTTTATTTATCAGGAGGAAATTCGACTGGCATTGAAATGCTTTTTAGAGCCAGATTTATATGTGCCGACTTTACATGTCGTCATGATATTGATGTTAAGGAAGTATATTTGGGTATTGGTTGATGAAACATAAAGTAAATAAGTTCACAAGTATGTGAGACCTTCCCTAAAAAGAAACATGAACCACCGGATCAAAAATCACAGTGGATTTCGGCCTTTGGTTTTGATCGAATGAATAGGCTCAAATGATATGTTGCTGCGCTGATACTTTGACTGATCTTCCCGATAAAACGACAAATTAAAAGTATCTTAAAACAAAAGGTATTCAGGGGTCAAAAAAAGTAAACCGGCAATGCTTTGCCGGTTTACCTCCCAATTCGAAGATGTTCAAAAAATAAATTATTTAACGTG
>JAHEHF010000034.1 GCA_024644745.1 Flavobacteriaceae bacterium | reverse complement strand
CAATGAACTACTTAATTCTCTTTCGCGCTCTCTTCCCTAATCATCAAATCCTAACCCCGAAAGCGGGTGCAAAACTAAAACCATTTTTTATAACCACCAAATAAAATTTGATAAAATATTTGCTATTGATAATTAGCCTGGTTTTGCATTACGAACCTTTCTTTTTATTCCGTAATAGTCATAAAAAAAAGGATTGCAAATTTATAACCCTTTTCTTTAATCCGCAAATAAAACCTCAACTTTATTTGCCTTTTTTTACTACTTCAAAATTCACAAGGAACGATCCCATAAAAAATGGGACTGCAAATGTAAAATAAAAGTTGAAAATAGAAAACAAAAAAGGCAACAAACTTATCAACAATCACAAGTTTCTTCAGCCGGCTTCCAGCCCTTAAAGCTTATCGACCTGATCCTTAAAAACTTGCAATCTTTCGATAAAGGAATAAGAAGGTAAATTAATTTCCTTCACAGACTTATTAAGATCAAATCCTGTACTCCATGGCCTTTTTGCAGGAAGACTCAGGGCTTCAGTTCCTACCGGGTGGATGTACTTTTTATCAAGTCCAAAGACATCCGCCACAGCCAGAGCGATCTCATAAATGCTCATAAGTTCCGAACTGGATACATGGTAAACCCCTTTGGCATCATGTTTAACGGCAAGCCAGCAGGCTTCTGCGAGGTCATCTACCAAAGTTGGCATCCTCAGCTGATCGGTCACCACATTGATGTGTTTTTTATCTTCCAGAGATTTTTTTACCCAAAGTACAATATTACTCCTGTCATTTCCGTCGACCAGACCATAAACCAGAATCGTTCTCAGGATGGCATGATCAATTCCCGCTTCCCTGATCACAGTCTCCGATTTCAGTTTAGACATACCGTAATGATTTACCGGATTAGGCTTGTCCTCCTCCTTATATATGTCTCCCTTTGTTCCATCAAAAATAAAATCTGTAGATAAGTGTATCAACCTCACCTGATGCTTTTTGCAAAAGCTTGTGAGATGGCGAACAAGCTCCACATTCATCTTGTCGCATAAGACCTGGTCCAGCTCACAGGCATCCACATTGGTCATGGCCGCCGTGTGTATGATTAAATCAGGCCCTATTTCACTTAAACAATGATCAAGAGTCCTGTCGTCAGATAAATCAATATTTATATAGGTATATCCTTTTTTATCATGTAAGCGGTTGGGGCCTCTTGACAAGGCATAAATCTCATAACCTGCCTTGCTTAAAAAGAGCTTTACCAGTTTCTGACCCAATAACCCGTTACTTCCTGTGATGACAACTTTTTTCAAAGTAAAAATTTTTCCTAAAACAATTTATTGAGTTTTTGAATTTCTTCAGGTCTTCCGATCACGATCAATTTTGATTTGGGCACCAGTTTGGTGGAGGCATCCGGATTGATGATATATTCCCTGTTGGGTGTTTTAAATCCAATCACCGTGCAACCTGTTCGCTTCCTGAGTTCAAGATCAAAGATGGATTTATTGGTATATTCTTCGGGCAGGTCCTCGATGATCAACTCTTCAATATTGGAAGAGCTCTCTCCCTCTATAGAAAGCCTGTCAATAAATTCAATGATATCCGGTGTGATCACCAGTGAGGCCATATGTGCCCCGCCAAGTTTATCCGGCATGATCACATTGTCTGCTCCGGCCACCTTCAATTTCCTGTAGGATGAATCATTGGATGCCCTGCTTACAATGGTGCATTTGTTATTCAGCTGCCGCGAAGAAAGAACGACATATAAATTATCAGCATCGGAGGGTAAAGTCGTGATCAGGCTGGAAGCCTTGGTAATACCGGCTGACTGCAAAGCTTCATCATCAGTGGCATCTCCTTTAATGTAAAGCAGTTCTCCGTCAGCTTCGATGTCCACTATCAGATCCGGATCACTTTCGATGATAACGCAATCTTTTTTGTAACTTTTCAACCTGGCCATCGCCTGTCTTCCATTTCGGCCAAAGCCGCATACAATGGTATGCCCCTCCAGTTTTTGAATTTTTCTTTGCACCTGCTTTAATTTAAGTTCTTCAATTAATTTATTATTGGATATATAATCCGTGATCACAGAAACAATATACCCGAATAGTGTGATACTGGTTATGATCAGAAAAATTGTAAATACCTTTGCCCCGGCATCCAATGGCTGTACTTCCTTAAAGCCGACGGTCGATACGGTTATGACCGTCATATACAAAGCATCGACCCATTCGTATCCCGCGATAAGCACAAAGCCCGAGGTGCCCAGGAAAATAATTAAGAACAACAAGCCTAATGCTATATAGAACTTTGATTTTATAAATCCTCTTTTAAACTCCAATACCTGTTTTTTTTTATACTACAAATCAAAAACCGAAGTTCTTTTGGTGTACACCATATCCTTCAACCGCAATAAAAAAGCCAGTGTAAGGTAAATACCAAATGAAAGACCCACGGTAACAAAAGATATATATATAAAAAAAAGCCTTACATTCGTGGCCCTCATGCCCAATTTATCTGCAAATCGAGCCGAAACATCAAAGCCTCTCATCTCAAAAAAGTGACGTATGGAATGAATAATTTTCAAGCTTTCTTTTTTTGTTGCAATTTATAAAAATAAAATTTACAATACATCTATAATTTAAAACTGCTATCATTTAATTAAATTTGCTGTTTTTCGAAGATTCAATGAGTATACAGAAGGAATACATAGAAGTTCTCGGTGCCAGAGTACATAACTTAAAGAACATAGATGTTCGTATCCCCAGAGAAAAACTGGTGGTGATCACTGGCCTCAGTGGCAGCGGAAAATCCTCATTGGCCTTTGACACGATCTATGCCGAAGGGCAGCGCAGGTATATTGAGACCTTTTCTGCTTATGCAAGACAATTTCTCGGAGGGCTTGAAAGACCTGACGTAGACAAGATCGAAGGTCTTTCCCCGGTCATTGCAATCGAGCAGAAAACAACCAGCAAGAGCCCGAGATCTACAGTAGGAACGATCACCGAAGTTTATGATTTTCTGAGACTGCTCTATGCCAGAATTGGTATTGCTCATTCTTATCATACCAATGAAAAAATGATCAGTTACACTGACCAGCAGATACAGGAACTCATATTGAAGGATTTCAGGGATCAAAGGACCATGATCCTGGCTCCGGTCATCAAATCCAGAAAAGGGCATTACCGGGAATTGTTCCAGCAGATTTCCAAACAGGGATTTGTGCGGGTCCGTGTTGACGGAGAGATCATGGAGATCGAAAAAGGCATGAAACTGGACCGCTATAAAACCCATGACATAGAAATTGTCATTGACCGTCTTGTTGTTCATGAGAATTCGGCAAAAAGACTTATGGAAAGTATTATAACGGCCATGTATCACGGCGACGAAACACTTATGGTCATCTCAGTGGATGCTGAAAAAGAAGCCGTGGTACCCAGATATTTCAGTCGAAATCTGATGTGTCCGACCACGGGAATTTCTTATCCCAAACCAGAACCCAATTCATTTTCCTTTAATTCTCCCAAAGGTGCATGCGAACAATGTAATGGCCTTGGAAAAGTGCACGAAATCAATTTTGAACTGATCATTCCGGACAAACAGGTTTCCATTAAAAATGGTGGTCTGGCCCCCATTGGTGAAGAAAAAAAGTCATGGATCTTCAAGCAATTGGGGCATATTGCTGAAAAATACGGCTTTGTTTTAAGTGATCCGATCGGGAAAATTCCTGAGGAGGCCATGGAACTGATCCTTTATGGTGGAAAAGAAAAACTTGAAATTCATTCGAAGGAGCTTGGAGTTTCACGAAAATATGAAATAGATTTTGAAGGCATCAGTAATTTTATTCTAAACCAGTATCATAACAGCCAGTCGAGTTCTATCAAGCGTTGGGCCAAAGGATTCATGGACGAAGTGGATTGCCCGGTGTGTCACGGACAGCGCCTGAAAAAAGAATCACTTCATTTCAAAATAAATGACGCTTCGATAGCCGACCTAGCGGCAATGGACCTTGACCACCTTGCCATATGGTTCGATGAGTTAGAAGACAAACTTACTGAAAAACAATTAATTATAGGGTCCGAGATCGTCAAAGAACTCAGAACAAGAATACAGTTCCTGCTGGACGTCGGATTGAACTACCTGGCGCTCAACCGCGGATCCAAAACCCTGTCAGGAGGGGAAGCACAGCGCATCAGACTTGCCACTCAGATAGGCTCACAGCTGGTGGGTGTGCTGTATATTCTGGACGAACCCAGTATCGGATTGCATCAAAGAGATAATGTCAAATTGATCGAGTCACTGCAAAAGCTGAAAAACCTCGGTAATTCCGTTCTTGTGGTTGAACACGACAAAGACATGATGATCTCATCAGACTATGTCATTGATATCGGCCCTGAGGCAGGCAAACACGGCGGAGAGATCATCAGTATTGGAACCCCGAAAGCCTTGCTGAACAGTAAAACCCTGACAGCTGATTACCTCAACGGTACCAGATCCTTCAAGATTCCTGATACAAGGCGCGAGGGCAATGGAAAGGAAATCATTCTCAAGGGTGCCAAGGGAAACAATTTGAAAAATGTAACGCTGAGGGTGCCACTTGGGAAGCTCATAGGAGTTACCGGAGTTTCTGGCAGTGGCAAATCAACACTGATCAACGAAACCCTTTATCCCATTTTGAACAGACATATATATAAGGCCGTGAAAGAACCGCTTCCTTATAGTTCTATTACCGGACTTGAGCATATTGACAAGGTCATTGATGTCAATCAAACCGCTATAGGCAGGACACCGCGATCAAACCCTGCCACATATACGGGTGTATTTTCAGAGATCCGCAGTTTATTTGCAAAAACTCCGGAAGCCCAGATCAGAGGATACAAACCGGGACGATTTTCCTTTAATGTAAAACAGGGACGTTGTGAAACCTGCATGGGCGGAGGCGTCAGGGTCATCGAAATGAACTTCCTTCCTGATGTTCAGGTAGAATGTGAAACCTGCCAGGGAAAGAGATTCACCCGGGAAACACTTGAGATCAGGTATAAGGGAAAATCCATATCAGACGTCCTGAACATGACCATTGATGAAGCCGTTTCATTTTTTGAGCAGATTCCCAAGATCTATTTAAAATTAAAGACCATCAAAGACGTTGGCCTGGGTTATATTACCCTCGGACAACAGTCTACCACCTTGTCAGGCGGAGAAGCACAACGTATCAAACTGGCTGCGGAGCTCTCAAAACGCGATACCGGAAATACTTTTTATATACTTGATGAACCCACTACAGGTCTGCATTTCGAAGACATCAGTATTTTAATGCAAGTCTTGAACAAACTCGTCGACAAAGGAAATACGGTATTAATCATTGAACACAATCTTGACGTGATCAAATTATGTGACCACATCATTGATATAGGAAAAGAAGGAGGCATAAAAGGAGGGCAAATACTTTGTACCGGTACCCCCGAAAAAATTATCATGAACAAGAGAAGCTATACGGCAGACTTCTTAAAAAAAGAACTAAATTTATAAGTTTTTATTATTCTGTATAAATCAAATAAAAAAATTGCTTATGACCCCAAATGAAAACAAAAATATAAGACAAAACCTGAAACAGAAAACCTGGAATGAAATCAAGGCCAATGATTCCTGGGCCATTTTTAAAGTCATGAGCGAGTTCGTTGACGGCTTTGAAAAAATGAGCCGGATCGGACCCTGTGTAAGTGTATTTGGATCGGCCAGGACAAAGCCTGGAGATACTTATTACAAGCTGGCTGAAAATATTGCTTTTCAACTCACACAGAACGGTTATGGTGTTATAACCGGTGGCGGACCCGGCATTATGGAGGCAGGTAACAAAGGCGCGCGCAGGGGAGGTGGTGTATCTGTTGGATTGAACATTGACCTGCCCTTTGAACAAAAAGACAATTCTTTTATAGATCATGACAAAAACCTGCAATTCGATTATTTCTTTGTCAGAAAGGTGATGTTCGTAAAATATGCCCAAGGCTTCGTCGCCCTGCCGGGTGGATTTGGCACCCTGGATGAACTCTTTGAGGCCATGACCCTGATCCAGACGAAAAAAATAGAAAAATTTCCGATTGTTCTCGTCGGGACACAATTCTGGAATGGCATGCTCGGGTGGATCAAAGAAACCCTGCTCAAACAAAACGGGAATATCCATGAGGATGACCTCAACCTCTTTCAGGTGGTTGACACCGCTGAGGAAGTGATTGAAATCATCGACTCCTTCTATAAAAAACACATGCTTAGTCCGAACTTTTGATTCGTTTACAACCCAAAGATAAAACCAGAATCTTGCCTCATAAAAGTATCATACATACGATTTTATGTTTTATGCCTCTTATTTTCTTCGCACAGAACAATAAGATCATGATTGATGCTGAATTGGTGGAGGGCAATAAATTGATGGTCCAACAGGAGATTACTTATTACAATGTCTCAGAGACCGCGCTTGACACCCTGTACTTACTGAATTGGGCAAACGGCTATAAAGACCGGAACACCCCCTTGTCAAAAAGGCTGATCGAGAACTACAACAAATCGCTGCATTTTGCCAAACCGAAAGACCGGGGCTATTCCAGGATTGAAAATATAAGACATAAGGACAAAGATCTCATATTCGAAGTTCCTGATATGGCAAGTGATCTTGTCAAAGTCCTGTTGCCTGCATCTTTGGCACCGGGAGATTCAATTGATATCAGGCTGAGGTATGAGGTAAAGATTCCCATTGACAAGTTCACGCGATACGGACAGAACGGGACCAATTATAATTTACGCTACTGGCATATCACCCCGGCAGTTTTCGATAACAAATGGTATTTATTATCCAACTTGAACATGGATGATTACTATGTACGGCCCAGTGATTATCATATCAATTTCAGGATACCCATGGGATACACCCTGAACACTGACTTGAACAGCGAAGTGAGTCTGGAAGAAAAACAGGTACTTTACAAACTTCAGGGCAGCAACAGACTGGATATAGAACTAAATATACAGCTCAAAAATGATTTCTCTGTATACCAGTCAAGTGGTCCGGAAATCATTACAAATTTGCAGAGCAAGAACCTTACCGAAAATATAAAAACGGACGTGATACAGAGGCAGCTTGATTTTATTGATGCCTATCTCGGGGCTTATCCCCATGACAAGCTTCTGGTGAACAGGACATCTTATCTCAAACAGCCTGTTTACGGGTTCAACCAGTTGCCAAAAAAAATGAATCCCTTTTCGGACATCTTTGAGTGGGACATCAAATTGTTCAAAGCCTTAAGCGGCCGCTATATTGAAAATACCCTGATCCTGAACAAAAGAGAGGACGCCTGGTTACCTGACGGGATTCAGATCTACCTGATGATGGCCTATGTAAAAGAATATTATCCTGAGGTCAAAGCGATCGGAAACATTTCTAAAAAATGGGGAATCAACAGGTTCAATATCTCAAAACTGGATTTTAACGGCAAATATCCTTTTGTCTATCAATTTTCAGCGAGAAATCAACTGGACCAGGCTTTGACAACCCGGTCGGACTCCTTGTCAAATTTCAATTTAAAACTGGTCAATCGATACAAATCGGGCCTGGGGCTGCGTTACCTTGAATCTTATTTAAATGACAGCATCATCAGAAGCAGTTTGAAAGATTACTATACGCAAAACGTACTTTTATTTTCCAAAAGTGATCAGTTCAATGAAATTCTCAAAGGAAAAACAGACAAAAACCTGGACTGGTACTTCAATGATTATCTGAAAACGAGAAAAAAAATTAATTATACCCTTAAAAAAGTTGAGACTGAAGGCGATTCGGTCAAGGTTAAGATCACAAACAAAAGTAACTTTAGTGCCCCGATCACTTTATACGGAATTGACAAGAGAAAGATTGTATTCAAAGAATGGTTTGAGCCCATTCCCAGTGAAAAAATAGTGACTGTTTCAAAAAATAACATTGACAGGTTGAGTCTGAACTTTGAATACCTCTATCCGGAAACCAACCTGAGAGACAACTGGGAAAGGCTTGATAAAAAATTATTCAACCGGCCTGTAAAACTTACTTTTTACAGGGATATTGAAGACCCTCATTACAACCAGGTCTTCTACAAGCCTTTGATCGCCTATAATTTTTATGATGGATTTTTATTAGGACCCAACATCTACAACCAGGCCTTGTTTAAGAAAAAATGGCTTTACTCCTTAGCGCCCCTCTATGGTTTTAAAAGCAATGTCATTACCGGATCATTGTCACTGGCCTACGAACACCTGCCGGAAGAAACCAGCATTTATCGTTATCGTGCCGGATTTGCTGCGAGCAGATCCCATTACGACAATGACCTTACCTTCAATAAGTACACTCCCTTTTTCAGGATAGATTTTAAAAGAAAAAGTTTAAGGGACGTCGGCGGACAAAGTCTGGTGGCGCGACTTGTAGGCGTGGATAAGGAATTACCGGAAAATGTAACCGAACCTGAGACCTACCAGTACAATGTGTTCAATATTCGCTATGCTTATTCAAAACCGGAAATCATAAACGATCTCAGGTATTTTACAGATTTTCAATACCACAATGAATTCAGCAAGGTTTCGCTTGACCTGAGGTATCGCAAACTGACAGATATTGACAGGTATCTGGATTTCAGATTGTATTTCGGTTCCTTTTTGAACAACACTACCGACACTGACTTTTTCAGCTTTGCCTTAGACCGCCCTAGTGATTATATGTTTGATCTCAATTATCTGGGCAGGTCGGAGGATTCAGGTTTTTTAAGCCAGCAGGTTATTATTACTGAAGGAGGGTTCAAATCGGCCTTTGAGGACCAATATGCCAACCAGTGGATGCTTACTTCCAATTTCAGCATTGGCATCTGGCGATGGATCGAACTCTATGGAGATGCAGGTTTTTTAAAGGACCGTGGCGCAAAGGCCCGTTTCAAATATGACAGCGGCATCCGGCTCAATTTTGTTCATAATTTTCTGGAATTTTACTTCCCCTTGCAATCCAGTCTTGGCTTTGAACCGGGCATGTCTGATTATGCAAGCAGGATCAGGTTTGTACTGACCATTGATCCTGTCAGAATTTACAACCTCATCAAAAGGGGATTCTATTGATCAACCGTATTTTTTAAAGGGTCAAAACTGAGGTACAAACTCGTTATCAGGCACTTAGGAAAAATAAAAAAATGCTTATATTTTTTGTATATTTGCGCAACTCCCAATCGCATACAAATATGATAAAAGACACGCCGAAAATCTCGAATAAATTATCTTTTCAGGAATTCCAAAAAGAAGTTCTTCAGGATTATAAAACAGCTCTTATCAGTCGGGAATGCAGTGTTTTGGGAAGGCGTGAAGTTCTCACAGGAAAAGCAAAATTCGGAATTTTCGGATCCGGAAAGGAATTACCCCAGCTTGCCATGGCGAAAGTTTTTCAAAAAGGAGACTGGAGATCCGGCTATTACAGAGACCAGACCTTCATGATGGCCATTGACGAATACAGTCCGCGCCATTTTTTCGCAAGCCTTTATGCCCATGCAGACATCAAGGCTGATTCATATTCGGCAGGCAGGCAGATGAACGGGCACTTTGCCACACATTCACTCAATGATGACGGAACCTGGAAGCGGTTGACAGAACAATATAATGTGAGTTCCGATATTTCGCCCACTGCAGGTCAAATGCCAAGACTACTCGGCCTTGCCGAAGCTTCAAAAAAATTCAAAAATATCAGGGATCTGGATCCCGATCATCAGTTTTCAAACGGGGGAAATGAAGTGGCTTGGGGCACCATAGGAAATGCCAGCACTTCTGAGGGTCCGTTCTTTGAAACCATCAATGCCGCAGGCGTATTGAAAGTCCCTATGGTGATAAGCATATGGGATGATGCTTATGGCATTTCGGTGCATTCAAAATACCAGACCACCAAAGAGAGCATTTCAGAAATTCTTAAAGGGTTTCAGAGAAACGAAAAAGGCTCGGGATATGAAATCTTTGTTGTTCAGGGATGGAACTACTCCCAGCTGATAGATGTATACACCAAAGCATCAAAGATCGCGCGTGAAGAACATGTGCCTGTTCTGATTCATGTAAAGGAACTTACACAGCCCCTGGGACATTCCACTTCAGGATCTCACGAAAGATACAAGAGTAAAGAAAGGCTTGAATGGGAAAAAGAATTCGATTGCAACAGCAAAATGAGAGAATGGATCCTGAGTTTCGAACTTGAAGATTCAGACGGAGAAGTCCTTAAATTTGTAGAAAATGAAGCGGAGCTGGTTGCTCTCGAAAAGGAGGCAAAACAAATCGTTTCCAAGGCAAAAAGAGAAGCTTGGAACGACTTTATGCAACCGATGCTTGAAGAGAGAAGTGCTTTACTTAAATTACTCGAACAGGCAGCACAGAAAAGTGAAAATGAAATCTTTCTTGAAAAGCTGAAAAGAGAACTGGCTGCAATCGATGAACCGATACGAAAAAATATTCTGACGGTCGGCAGGAAAAGTCTGATGTATCTCAGAGAGGAAGATTTTAAGGAAAAAGAACTGCTGCAGAACTGGATCAAGGACTACCAGGAGATCCAGCAACCAAAATACAGTGCGCATCTTTACAGTGAGCATGGCAACAAAGCGACAAACATCCCTGAAACAGAACCTCAGTATGATGAAGATTCAGAAGATGTCGATGCTAGACTGGTGATCAGAGACAATTTTGATGCCCTGCTCACCAAAAAAAAGGAAATACTTATTTTCGGGGAGGATTCCGGTAAGATCGGTGACGTCAATCAGGGACTTGAAGGACTGCAGGAAAAGCATGGGGAAGAAAGAGTCTACGACACCGGTATACGCGAGGCGACCATTATCGGACAGGGAATAGGAATGGCCATGAGAGGCCTTCGTCCAATTGCTGAAATCCAATACCTTGACTATCTTTTTTATGCCACCCAGGTCCTCACAGATGACCTGGCAACCCTGCGCTACAGGACCTTTGGAAAACAAATGGCCCCCTTGATCGTCAGAACGCGTGGTCACCGCCTGGAAGGGATATGGCATTCGGGTTCTCAGATGGGCAGTCTGATCAATCTATTAAGAGGCATATACATACTGGTTCCGCGCAACATGACAAAAGCTGCAGGCTTTTACAATACGCTGATGCAATCCAACGAACCAGCCATCGTCATTGAAAATCTGAATGGTTACAGGTTAAAGGAAAGAATTCCTTCCAACCTGGGTGAATTTACAACGCCTATTGGAGTGGTTGAAACGGTTAAAGAAGGAAATGACATCACCCTGGTGTCTTATGGATCAACCCTGAGGATCGTTGAGGAGGCTTCAAAAGATCTTTCTCAAGCCGGAATTGATGCTGAGATCATCGATGTCCAGACCTTACTGCCTTTTGATCTGAACAAGGAAGTGCTATTGAGTGTTCAAAAAACCAACAGGCTAGTGATCATTGATGAGGACATTCCCGGTGGTGCCTCCGCCTATTTACTGGATGAAATTGTCAATAAACAGGAGGCTTATTATTATCTTGACAGTAAACCGACCACCATTACAGCAAAGGCCCACAGACCCGCTTACGGTACAGATGGAGACTATTTCTCAAAACCCTCTGCCAACGATATTTTTGAAGGTGTTTACAAGGTGATGCATGAATATGACCCGATTAAATACAAGAGTCTGTATTCCTGATGGAATTTTAATCATTGTAATTCTTGTAACACAAACAACTGGTTTCCAGTTAAATTATTCTTAAAAATTAAAGTGTTCACATTTAATTGTTATCTTTGCAACTGTTTGCTGCAACTGGTAACAGTTGGATCTTATACAACCAAAGCCGACCTTTATTAACTTGAAATATGATCAGAAAAGGGATTTTATTCATTTGCTTGCTGTGTCTTGGAGGATGGCAACTGACAGCTATGGAAAGAGTTGAAAAGGCCAAACATGTATTCCTTGATGACTTTGAGACCTATGCTGAAAGCATTTACACCTCCATCAATGATAAAGATCTGAATTACAAGGCTTTTGAAACCGGCCTGAAAGGATATGTCAAACTGGCTTCAGAAGGTGAAATCAAGAACAACAGTTACCTAACGGTTATTGATATGAGCCGCTCGGCTAACGAGAATCGTTTCTTTCTGATCGACCTGAAACAGAAAAAGATCATCCATAAAAGCATTGTGGCACACGGGAAAAATTCAGGAGGAGAATATGCCAAATCCTTTTCCAATAAAATAGGGTCGTTCAAGAGCAGTATCGGATTTTACAAAACAGCGGAGACCTATAAAGGAAAACACGGGCTCTCATTGAGACTCGACGGTCTCGAATACAGCAACAGCAATGCCAGACAAAGGGCCATCGTGATCCATGCGGCAGACTATGTGAGTCAGGCCTTCATCAAAAATAACGGACGTCTGGGACGCAGTCTGGGCTGTCCTTCCCTGCCTGTAAAAGGATATGAAGAGGTCATCAGTAAGATAAAAAACGGCACCTTGTTATTCGTATATTATCCGGAAGGCCATTACCTTAAAAACTCTGAACTGGCCAACCACAAAGAGAGACCCTCACCTGTGCAGGGCATCCTGGAAGAAACAATTTAAAAACAGGGTATTATAACAAAGCCTTGTTGATCCTTTTCACCAGTCCTGGCCCCTCATAGATAAAACCCGTATACAACTGTACCAGATCAGCTCCGGCATCCAGTTTTTCCATGGCATCTTCCGGAGAATGAATCCCTCCCACTCCAATGATAGGAAACGATTTTCCCGATTTTTCAGCCAAGAAACGAATCACATCCGTAGAACGGTCCTTTACGGGTTTACCGCTGAGGCCTCCCGTTTCATTTCTGTGCTCAGAACTGAGTCCCTCTCTGGACAGGGTGGTATTGGTGGCGATAACACCCGCAATTTTTGTGTGATCCACAATTGCTATAATATCGAGCAACTGGCTGTTTGTAAGGTCAGGCGCTATCTTGAGTAAAATGGGCTTGGGCTGTGCCTTTTTTAAATTCTCATTTTGAAGGGTCTTCAATAATCTGGTCAAGGGTTCCTTATCTTGTAAGGCCCTGAGGTTTGGTGTATTCGGAGAGCTTACATTGACAACAAAATAATCAACTACATCAAAGAGCTTGTTGAAACAGATCAGGTAGTCCTCAATTGCATTTTCATTGGGAGTCACCTTATTCTTGCCGATATTTCCTCCTATGATGATATCGGTTTTTCGTTTCCGCAATCTTTCAACGATCGCATCGGCACCGTCATTGTTAAATCCCATTCGGTTGATCAGGGCCTCGTCTTCCCGCAACCTGAAAATACGTTTTTTAGGATTACCGGGCTGTGGTTTTGGGGTGACCGTACCGACTTCGACAAAGCCAAATCCATAATTCGAGAATTCGTCAAACAACAGGGCATTTTTATCGAATCCGGCTGCCAGCCCGACCGGGTTCTTGAACCTTATTCCAAACAATTCTTTTTCCAGTTCAGGCTTTTCCACCTTAAAGATACTTCTGGTCAAAGCGGGTGCAAACGGAAGCTTCATCAGTACCCTGATCAGAAAAAAAGTAACATGATGAATTTTCTCCGGATCGAACCGAAAAAGGATGCTGCGAATAATTGATTTATACATTTATGAACAAATTAGTTTCTTTTCAAGGGTATGGCCTTATTCTTTTTATTTGTTTCAGGTCCCTTGACTATCTCAGTTCAGCACCAAATTCTTTCGCAAATCCTTGCTGCAATCTGGTCATGATCTTATCAATCTGCTTGTCTGTAAGCGTTTTATCAGGGTCCTGTAATATAAAACTAAGGGCATAGGATTTTTTCCCTTGAGGTAACTTATCTCCCAGGTACACATCAAAAAGATCAACGTTTTTCAATAGTTTTCTTTCACTTTTGAAAGCAAAATCATACAGATCTATAAAATCTACCCCTTCATCCAATAGCAGGGCAAGGTCCCTTTTTACCTCCGGATATTTGGGAAGTTGGGCAACGCTGATGTCTTTCTTTCCTGCAGTGCTGATCACCATATTCCAGTTGAAATCCGCAAACAAAACCTCTTGCTTGATCCCGAATGACTTCAATACCTCGTTTTTTACAACCCCAAATTCAACGAGCTTTGTTTTACCAAGGCTCAGGGAAATTCCCTCTGAGAAACAATCATTTTTTGTTTTTCCATATTTGAAGCCTGTGATACCCAGTCGCTCCAAAATCGCAGTGATCAACCCTTTTAAATAGAACAGATCGGAAGTCCTGGAACCATGATCCCAATGACCACGTGTTCTGTTACCGCTCAAGACCAATGAAAGGTGTTTGTTTTCCACATAAGCCTGATCATATTTATGATAGGTATTTCCGAATTCAAACATTCTTAAATTGCTGTTCCTCCTGTTCAGGTTATAAGCAACAGCCTCCAAAAGACCATATAGCATCGACTGACGCATCACAGAGAGATCCCCGCTCAGCGCATTGAGAATCCCGACATTTGATTCCTTACTGATCGACGCACTGGATTCACCGTACTCAGGCTTGGTCAGGGAATTACTCATCGTTTCAAAAATACCATTCGAAATCAGGAACTCCGAAATAAGGGCTTCAATCTTCTCTTGACTCCATCTGTCAGATGGCGAAACGGAAGTTTTAATCTTTTCGGGGATTTCAACATTGTTGTATCCATATACCCTTAAAATTTCCTCTACAATATCCGCTTCTCGTGTTACATCGACCCTGTAAGCTGGTATGGTAAGTCCCAAACCAGATTCAGTCTGATGATTGATCCTGATATCCAGGGAAGCCAGAATGTTCTTGATGGTATCTGTCGGAATCTCTTCACCGATAAGTCTGAAGGCCTTTTCATATGAAAAATTGACCTGAAAATCTTCAATTTTATTGGGGTAAATATCGGTGACATCTGAAACGATCTTTCCATTAGCAATTTCAGCGATCCATATGGCAGCCCGCTTCAGGGAATATACCACTGCATTCGGATTGATCCCCCTCTCAAACCTGAAGGAAGCATCTGTATTCAGACCATGACGTTTGGCCGTTTTTCTTATTGAAATCGGATCAAAATAGGCACTTTCTAAGAAGATGGTTTTGGTTTTTTCTGTCACGCCCGACTTGAGTCCACCGAATACACCTCCAATGCACATCGGATTGTTCTCGCCGTCGCATATGATGATATCATCTTTGTGCAGTTCTCTTTCGATCCCGTCAAGACCCACAAAGATGGTTCCAGTTGGTAAATTCTTCACCTGTACCTTGTCTCCCTTGATCCTGTCTGCATCAAAGGCATGCAGGGGCTGGCCAAGACCGTGAAGAATGAAATTGGTAATGTCAACAACGTTATTGATCGGACTGAGACCAATGGCAAGCAGCCTGTGCTGCAACCATTTTGGCGATTCTTCTATTTTAAGATCCGTAATAGTGATACCTGCATAGCGCGGTACCTGTGTATAATCTTCAACATCAACTTTGATATTAAAAGTACGCTCATCAACATGAAAGTCACTTACCGAAGGGGTATCCATTTTCATCTGCATTTCTTCCATCTGCATCAAACCTGCATACAGGTCCCTTGCGACTCCTAAATGACTCATGGCATCGGCCCTGTTAGGCGTTAAACCAATTTCAAAAACCTGATCAGTATAGAGTTCGAATATTTCGGCAGCTGGTGTTCCGGCGATGGCATCCTCATCGAGTACCATGATCCCGTCATGACTGTTTCCCAGGCCAAGTTCATCTTCTGCACAGATCATTCCATGACTTTCCTCTCCCCTGATTTTTCCTTTTTTGATCTTGAATCCTTCTCCGGATTCAGTATAAAGCATCGTTCCTACGGTCGCTACCGGAACTTTTTGGCCGACTGCCACATTTGGGGCCCCGCAAACAATTTGCACCGGTGCTCCGTTGCCAAGATCTACCTCAGCCAATTTTAGCCTGTCTGCATTCGGATGCCTGACACATTTTAAAACCTCTCCAACGACAACCCCTTCAAGGCTTCCCTTCACAGATTCAAAAGTTTCAATTCCTTCAACTTCCAGTCCCAAATCAGTTAATATCTCGCCCACCCTTACAGCATCAAGATCGATGCGTAAAAACTCCTTTAACCAATTATATGATATCTTCATTATTTAAGTTTTTCGCTAAGAACCAAGGAGGAAATTCATTTTAGAAGGTTTAAAACCATGCTTTCTTCCTCAATTTTTATCAGCTGCAAATATATACATTTGAACGATTTTTGACCTTATATTCCCTTCAAAATTTACGCTTTGCAGAAGGATTTTAATTATTAACTTTATTTGATTAATTTGCGTCAACTCTAATTATTTTCACATGCCAGTAGAAATTACAAGAATTTTTGATTTTGCTTATCACCAGCTGGAAAAACATAATTTGACAAAATCACTGGTGTCCAAAACGAGTGGATCCTGGGTAGCTGTTTCGTCTAAAGAATTTATTGACAAGGCCAATATACTCAGCAGGGGTCTGCTGGCCATGGGTGTAAAACAGGGAGATAAAATAGCGTTGATCTCTTCAACAAACCGAACCGAATGGAACCTGATGGACCTCGCTATTCTTCAGATCGGAGCAGTCAATATTCCGGTTTATCCCACGATTTCCGAAGCTGATTACAAATATATTTTTAACCATGCAGAAGTAAAGTATTGTTTCCTTTCTGATGAGGCCCTTTTTGTAAAAGCGAATGCGGTAATGCCGGAAGTCAAAAGCCTCAAAGGGATATTCTCCTTTGAAAGGATCAAAGGCTGTAACTTCTGGGAAGAAGTTTATACCAAAGGTTCTGACACTGCGCTCCAGGATACTGTTGAAGAGATGAAAAGTAAAGTGAAGCCGGATGACCTGGCCACAATCATTTACACCTCAGGCACTACAGGCGTTCCCAAAGGTGTGATGCTCTCCCATAACAATCTTGTGAGTAACGTCAAAGATACGGTTGCCGGATTACCATTTTTAAAAGACATCAAAAATGTACTGAGCTTTTTGCCTGTTTGCCATGTTTTTGAGCGCATGCTGCACTATCTGTACATCTATTCAGGTGTCACAATTCACTATGCCGAATCCATTGAAAAGATAGCCGACAATGTAAGGGAGGTTCAACCAGATTTTATGAG
This sequence comes from Flavobacteriaceae bacterium, assembly GCA_024644745.1. Lineage (GTDB taxonomy): Bacteria > Bacteroidota > Bacteroidia > Flavobacteriales > Flavobacteriaceae > Lutimonas. Next base: position 15,404 of record JAHEHF010000034.1, on the reverse strand, counting down.
TGTGGTTCCCAGATTACTTGAAAAAATATACGACAGCATCATCTCCAAAGGCACTGACCTGACCGGTATAAAAAAATCATTGTTTTTCTGGGCCGTTAAAATTGGACTTGCCTACGAACCCTATGGCAGGAATGGGTGGTTCTATGAAAAAAAACTGGCCCTGGCCAGAAAGCTCATCTTCAGCAAATGGAAACTGGCCCTTGGAGGAAATTTAAACAATATGGTCTCAGGATCAGCGGCCCTGCAACCCAGGCTGACCAGAATATTTACGGCGGCAGGCATGCAGATCCTCGAAGGCTATGGCCTGACAGAAACTTCACCCGTGGTTAGTGTCAATGTCTACGAAGATGAAAATTTCAAAGTCGGAACCGTAGGCAAACCTATTGCCAATGTTTCTGTAAAAATAGAGGATGACGGTGAAATCCTGGTCAAGGGCCCCAATATCATGTTGGGCTACTACAAGGACCCGAAGAAAACCGCTGAAGTCATGAGCGGTGAATATTTTCACACCGGTGACAAGGGCGAAATCGACAAAGAAGGCTTTTTAAAGATCACAGGTCGCAAAAAAGAGATCTTCAAAACCTCTGGCGGCAAATATATTTCTCCCACCCTTTTGGAAAACGAGATGAAACAGTCACGTTTTATTGAACAGATTCTGGTTATTGGTGAAGGGCAAAAAATGCCTGCTGCCATTTTACAGCCCAATTTTGAATTTGTTAAGGAATGGGCCAGGAGACACAACGTGGATTGCGGAAAAACACCTGAAGAAATCGTAACGAACAAGGCCGTGAAGGACCGTATCATGGAAGAAATTGAAATTGGAAACCAGCATTTCGGAAAGTGGGAAATGATCAAGAGAATTAAGATGACCCCTGAGGTTTGGTCCGTAGACAACAACCTCCTTACCCCTACTTTCAAACCAAAAAGAGAGATGATCCTGCAAAAGTACAAACACCTTTATACAGAGATCTACGGCTGATCGGAAAGAGAAAACAAAAGTTTTAAGGTGCATATTAAGGCGTATGGACTTTGTGTAGCCCTCACTATCACCACTTTAGAGATCCTTGTTCCTTTTATGTTTTTTACCTTTTATGCTGTGCGCTTTTTTTAGTTGTAAATACCTGTCTTAATTCATACATTTGTGAGCTACAACGAACAATTACATGGAACATTTTATAGTATCAGCCCGAAAATACCGACCACAGGTATTTGGTGATGTCGTAGGCCAGGAGGCCATTACGAACACCCTGGAAAATGCTATAAAGAATAACCATCTGGCACAGGCGCTTTTATTTACAGGCCCGAGAGGGGTTGGCAAAACGACCTGCGCAAGGATACTTGCCAAAAGGATCAACCAGGAAAGCATGGAGCAGCACCCTGAAGACGAGGATTTTGCATTTAACATCTTCGAACTTGATGCGGCTTCCAACAACTCTGTGGAAGACATCAGAACACTGAATGACCAGGTCAGGATTCCGCCGCAAACTGGAAAATTTAAAGTCTATATCATAGATGAGGTGCACATGCTGTCGCAGTCTGCCTTTAACGCCTTTTTGAAAACCCTGGAAGAACCGCCGGCCCATGCGATCTTCATCCTGGCGACAACCGAGAAGCACAAAATCATACCCACCATCCTTTCCAGATGTCAGATCTTTGATTTTAAACGAATTGGAGTCCTCGATATCAAAAATTACCTTCATTATATTGCTAAAGATGAAAAAATTGAGGCCGAAGATGATGCCCTGCATATCATTGCCCAAAAGGCCGATGGCGCTTTGAGAGATGCCTTGTCCATTTTTGACCGGGTCGTGAGTTATTCAGGCACGAACCTTACGAGAAAAGCCGTTTCAGAAAATCTCAACGTTCTTGATTATGACGTCTATTTTCAGGTAACGGACCTGCTTTTGGACAACAATATCCCCCAGGTGCTGGTTTCTTTGAACAATATCATGGCCAAAGGTTTTGAAGGACATCATTTTATCAACGGACTGGCCTCCCATTTCAGGGACCTTCTGGTGGCCAAGGATCCGGCAACAACTCAATTGCTGGAGGTTGGAGATGCCGCTAAAAAACAATACCTGGAACAATCAAAAAAGGCTGACCTGCGCTTTTTGATGCGTTCGATTGACCTGGCCAACGAATGCGATCTGAACTACAAGGCGAGCAAAAACCGGCGCCTGCTGATTGAACTGTCTTTAATGAAAATTGCATCCATCACTTTTGATGGCAAAAAAAAAATCTAAACGTTTTATAATTCCCTCCATTCATTTTTTGACCACACATTCTGTGGAAAAAATTGAGGAACCGGTTACTGTAAAGAGAAACAGACCTGAACCCGCTTTACGGGCATCAGATAAAACACCAACAGAAAAAATTAAATCTACTCCGGCTGAACCGATCAAAGCACCACCCACTCCCAAGCCGTTGAAACCAAAGGCAATTCAACCTTCCGGAAGAAGAAACTCAGCCTTGTCTTTATCGAGTTTAAAGCGAAAAAAGGAAGAAGAAGCGAAGGCTAAAAGCATGGAGGCCGCAAAAGTTTCCCCCAAGGACCTTCCACAGGATCCGTTCTCCAAGGAAGCTTTTATCAAGGTCTGGACTGACTATGTGGAATCACTGCACGACAAAGGGGAGAAAATTCTTGCTTCTATCCTAAAAGCAGATGCCCCCGGATTAAAAGGACACCTGATTCAGCTGAGTTATCCGAATGAGATGATGAAACTTGAGCTTTTAAAAGTAAGGCCCAAAGTACTGAAACACATTAGAAAAGCCCTGAACAATTACAGTATTGATTTTGAAATCAGAGTTAATGAAGATACTTCAAAAAGGTTTGCCTATACACCCCAGGAAAAATACGAATTGCTCAAAGAAAAAAATAAAGACATCTCGCTGCTTCGCAAAACCTTTAACCTGGATCTCTGACCCCATTTAATCTTTTACAGTAAGACGCAGGACCGAACAAACAGAATGATCTGCAAATTTGTCTTTGTTTTTACCAAAAAGAACGTTTTGCCAATTGTCTTTTTCAGGTGTACCAATGATCAGCAAGTCGTATTCTGCTGACATATCAGTGATCTTTTCAATGGGGTCATTCGAATGCTTTACCAATACCTTGGATTCACTTTTGGCCTTTTTCAGCAGGTTGGTTGATCCAATCTCCATTTTCTCAACGGCATCAGCTGACATTGATTCGGGCACAACATGAAGCAGGGTGAGAGAAGCTCCGTAGAAGAGACAAACCCTGTCGGCAATGGCGACAAAATTCTTGTCCTTTCTTCCGGGCCTGAGGGCCATGACCACCTTTGAAATATGTCTTACCCCATTATCACGGAACAAGGCAAAATCTGAGTTCACATGGGTAACGAACCACCCTATCGGGTTGCGCACCAGCAAGCCTTTATGAGCCCTGGCATCCCAGCCCATGACCATCCAGTCACAATGGGTTTGCTCACTAAGCTCCCTAATGGTCTCTGAAAGGTCATGGGTAACAACCGCTTCAAAATCCAATTTCACCTTTCTTGCCTTTGCCAGCCCGCTGAATCGGCGCCCCAGAGAATGGATCATCGGATTTTCTTCCATGACAGCATCCAGAAAAGTCTGGTTCGGGACCTCGGTAATGTGTACCGTTTGAGTGATCTCCTTTTTGTTCAGTGCGGCACCTATTTCCACCAGCATTTCAGGAGATTTTTCATTTCCCAGCAGCGGGATCACTACCCCTGCGTCTGAAGCAATCTTACCGTCCAGAACTGGATTGTTGATCTTTTCTCCATTACTGTATTCTCTTTGACCGTTTTTTTTCTTTTTATACAAAAGATAAAGCGCTGGTCTGTGCCCGTATTTTCGCAACACCCCTGTTCTGGCCGTCTTTTTTCCGATATAATGATAAATGACAAAACCAATGATGAAAATGGTCAGTATAGACACAAAAGGAAGAAAGCCAAGAAATATCAGGAGTATGATGCCTGATACAATTCCAAATATTTGAACAAAGGGATATAAAGGTGATTTATAGGTCGGATTGTACCATTGTGCAGAAGTCTCTCTTAAGATCACCACACAAAGATTTACTGAAATGAACATCATGACCATAAAAGCCGAAGCCAGTTTGGCAATCTTTTCAACATCCAGAAACAGGATCACCAGTGCCATGGTCAGACAAGTCAGCACAATGGCCCACACGGGTGTCAGGAACCTGGAATGAATCTTTCCAACAAATTCAGGAAGCAACTTGTCAATCGCCATGGCAAAAGGGAAGCGGGATGCCGCCAGCACTCCTGAATTGGCCATAGAGATCAGGGTGATCACCCCAACAATGGCCACCGCGTAACCTACGTACGAACCACCAAGAATTTCACCCAGGGTGTAAATGGGTTTGAGGTCAGTGCCCAGGGTCTCCATAGGAATATTCCCTACGAGGGTAAAAGCAATGAACACGTAAATCATGGTCATGATAAATAAAGAAAGTATCATAGCCCTGGGCAGGTTCTTGCTTGGATTCTTGATTTCTCCGGCAATGGCAGCAACCTTGGTCACCCCGGCATAAGAAATATAAACAAAAGCCACCGTAGAGATCAGGCCCACGGAACCGTCAGAATAAAATGGATCCAGCAAAACCGGATCCACTTCAGGTACACCAAAAATAAAAAGGGTTACCAGTGTGATCAAAGAAATACTCACCACAACAATTTGCACCTTCCCTACTTTTTTCACACCGTTAATATTGAGAAACAAAATGATCAGAAGAAAGAACAAGGAAATGTACTTGGTAAAACCATTGGAGGCATTGGCCAATATAGAAAGGTAGGCGCCAAATCCAACAAGGGCAAAAGCGCTTTTCAACAAAAGAGAGAGCCACAAACCCAATCCGGCAATGGTCCCGAAAATCGGTCCAAAGGCCCTTTCAATATAGAGATAAGTACCTCCTGATGAGGGCATGGCAGTAGCCAGTTCAGATTTTGAAAGTGCCGCGGGCAGGATGCATACTGCTGCAAGCAAATAGGCCAGCCAGATCGAGGAGCCTGTTTTTGCCGCAGCGATTCCGGGAAGGACAAAAATGCCACTTCCAAGCATGCCACCTATGCTGATCGCAATTACTGAAGTTAAATTTAAACTGCGTTCAAGTTTTTTCAATTCGCAAATTTTTCTCTAAAATAGACTTTTTTTAAGAATATCAAAGGTTGTTAAACAATTCATGTCGAATATAAATTTTACATTTGCACTATCGAAATCGGGTTTGACAACTTCAAAACAAAAAACATGTTAGGATTAAAATTTGAAACCGCAACCTCATGGGTGGAGGTCGCCAGAAATGGCTTGCAACAGGTGCTCACCGACCATGCTTTTGCCGAGCAAAAAGCTGCCTCTAATGCCGTGTCGATCATCATCAATTATTCTGAAGAAACAGACCTTGTCAGGGCCATGAGTGATATTGCCATTGAAGAGATGGAGCATTTTAAAATGGTGCATGAATTTATGGTTGAGCGAGGCATGGTACTGGGCCGTGAACAGACCAATGATTACGCAAAACACCTTCACACCTATTTTAAAAAAACCAAAGATCGCACAGATGCCCTGATCCAGCGACTGCTCATCGCTGCCCTGATTGAAGCGAGAAGTTGTGAACGTTTTAAGGTGTTTTCAGAAAATATAGAAGATGAAAACCTGTCAGAATTTTACAGGGACCTGATGGTTTCTGAAGCCAACCATTACACGGTTTTTCTTGGATTTGCACGTAAGTTCCAGGACCGAAAGGTGGTGGACCAAAAATGGGAAGGCCTGTTGGCTTACGAAGCTGAATTCATGAAAAACAGGGGTACTTCAGCAAAAGTTCACGGATAGATCGTTCTATTTGATAAATTGAATGCTCAACGGATAATGAGGAGCTTCACCATTGTTGACCTTTATGGCATTGATGACTGGGAAAACCAGGCAAAGAATTCCAATTCCGATCAAACCAATAAAGCCCAGACCAAGAAGCAATATAAGCGGCACACAGATCAGTGCATACAGGAACATGCTCAGTTGAAAATTGATAATGCCTTTACCCTGTTCGTCCATGTCATAGATCTTGTCTTTATTAGTGATCCAGATGATCAGCGGCACTAAAAAGCCTCCGAAACCTGTTACAAGATCAAGCAACTGGCTCAAATGGGCCAACATCAGGGTCTGTCTGTCTTCTCTCATATGATTATTTTTCAATAGGACGCGAAGCGATTATATTTGTTACATCCATTTCACATGAAATGTATGTACCTTTGCCAAAAACAAAAATAACATTAGCAGCTATGGATACCCGTTCAGGCATCTCACAAGATACGATTATTGCATTGGCCACGTCTTATGGCGTTGGGGCAATTGCTGTGATCCGGTTATCGGGCGAGCGGGCCATTGATCTGGTCGATGGTTGTTTTAAGTCCAAAAAAAAAGGAAAAAAACTCTCCAAGGTTTCCTCCCATACGGTTCACCTCGGTTGGATTACAGACAATAATCGGGTCATCGATGAAGCACTGGTTACCGTATTCAGGGCTCCTCATTCTTATACAGGAGAAAACGTAGTGGAAATTTCATGCCATGGTTCGGCTTATATACAGCAGGAGATCCTTCAGTTCTTTTTAAAGCAGGGTGCACGTCATGCAGAGGCAGGAGAATTTACGCTCCGGGCCTTTTTGAACGGTAAAATGGACCTCAGCCAGGCCGAAGCCGTTGCAGACCTGATCGCCTCTGACTCACAGGCTTCACACAATATAGCCATGCAGCAGATGCGTGGCGGATTCTCAAATGAAATCGAGTCACTGAGGGCTGAACTACTGAATTTTGCCTCCCTGATAGAACTGGAACTCGATTTTTCGGAAGAAGACGTGGAATTTGCTGACAGAACTGAGTTTCAGGAACTGATCTCTAAAATTTTGAATGTGATCAAAAGGCTTATCGATTCTTTTGCCCTGGGCAATGTTTTAAAAAACGGGATTCCCGTTGCCATTGTAGGGGAACCCAACGTGGGAAAATCGACCCTGCTGAATGCCTTGCTAAATGAAGAAAAAGCGATAGTCAGTGATATCGCGGGTACCACCCGTGATGCTATTGAAGATGAAATTGCGCTACATGGAGTCACCTATAGATTTATCGATACGGCCGGCATCAGGGATACCCAGGACGTCGTGGAAAATATCGGGATCAAAAAGACATTTGAGAACATCGAAAAGGCACAGCTTGTGCTGCACCTGATCGATGCGGAAAAAATAGTTGACCTAAGAGACTGGATCAATAAAACAAAGGAGCTCAAACATGAATATCCTGACAAAAAGGTCCTGACAGTCATTAACAAGGCAGATACCCTTACAAAGGATGAAATCGAAAATATTGAAGCCGAACGACCCCAATGGATCCTGATCTCTGCCAGACAAAAAACCGGATTGGATACCTTGATCAATCACCTGACCCGTCTTGTCAATGCCGGTGCCCTGAGCAACCAACAGACCGTTGTAAGTAATTCAAGGCATTTTGAGGCCCTGAACAAGGCCTTCGAAGCCCTGAATGAAGTACAAAAAGGCATGGACCAAAACATCTCGAGTGACCTGATGGCCATTGATATCCGTCAGGCCCTTTTCCATCTGGGTGAGATCACTGGAGAAATTACCACCGATGACCTGCTGGGTAATATCTTTGCTAATTTCTGTATTGGAAAATAGATGCTCTATTCATCATTATGGTTAAATCGTCCAATAGGAATATTTGAATACCTTCAATGTCAATCAAAACTTTGCCGGACTTGAAACCGACCCTTTGAAATTTACAACACCTAACTCAATCAGGAAAATAAAAATATGCATGAACTCGACCAGGCTATTCAATTTCAATGGGTGCAGCTTGCAAAAAGCTCTTTACAGCAGCAAATATGGTGTTTCGCATGAATGACGTAAAGATGTCATATCTACGACGTCATCAATGTCGTGGTAACCCAATTACTTTTGTTTCAAATAATTAAAAATTTCGATATTGATGGAAAAAGAAAAAAAAATCACAATTCAAAAGACACTGTTTCAAGAAGCCTTAAGCTTGACCGGAATACCAATAATAATTGCACTTTTCCTTACACCAATTCGATTTACATTAGAAATGATAGGGCTTCCGGAAAATTTCATTTTTATTGTTGGATTGCTATGGTTAACTATTGGAGTCTCCATATATTGGGGCATCAGATTTTATAATAAAAAGAGATTTTTAACAATACTCTTGTTAAGCTTAATGGTTTATTCGCCAATTTCAAGAATTCCTGTTGCTTTAGCCTGGTGGATTGACACAAATTGGGAATTAGGCACACATTACGGATTATACTTTGACAGCTTTGCACAAGTATTATTGAATCAAGTTGTCTATGGCACACTCATTCAAATAATCCCCGGATTTTTATTGGGTTCAATTACCTTTACAATAATGCAACAAAAAAAGACTTTAAAACTGGAAAATAACACCCTAAAAAATGGATAAGAGTCAATTGGCAATTCGAATAAAGGAATTAAGAAACCAAAAAGGTATGTCCCAAGAATTTCTTGCAGAAGAATCAGGCCTTAGCTTAAGAACTGTTCAAAGGGTTGAAAATGGAGAATCAAATCCAACAAGTGAATCCATCAAAAGATTATCAAATGCATTGAATGTAAACCCGGATGAATTGATCGACTGGGCAATGAAAGAAAATAAAAAATATTTAACCTTTCTCAATCTCTCTGCCCTAACCTTTCTGTTCTTTCCCTTATTAGGGATTTTAGTTCCTTTTATACTGTGGACATCAAATAAAGGTAAGATTAAAAACATCAATAAAATAGGGAAAGATTTAATCAACTTTGAAATAACATGGACAATAATTCTATTTTTCATTCCTATATTGTGGTTTATAATATCCAAAATCGGATTTATAGAACACATCAATTTCAGCACATTTTTTATCGTTCTAGGCCTTTTATATTTTGTCAATTTGATTTCAATATTGATAAATATATTCAGAATCAGCAATGAAAAGGAAGTGATGTATCTACCTCATATAAAGTTTTTAAAATAAAAAGCCAGTGTCCAACAAGGTGCATCATTCCTTGCTTTTTATTTTCCTCTTAATCAACCTTGCACCGATTTAAATCCAGTTTTTATTTACTAAATTAGATGCTGAAACATGCTACGAAATCGTGTGCAAAAAGGTTAGCACCAATCAAAAAATTTAATATATAAAAAATGAAAGTAACAGCTGAACACAATAACCGCATAGCAAAAATGACATTTGCTTCAGTTTATCCTCATTATGTGACCAAGGTGGAGAAAAAAGACAGAACGAAAGAAGAACTGCACCAGGTGATAGCTTGGTTAACGGGTTTTGATCAAGATAAGTTACAGGACTTGATTGATGAAAAGGCAACCTTTGAAAAATTCTTTCAAGACGCAGAATTGAATCCCAATGCCCATCTTATTACAGGAGTAATTTGTGGATATAGAATTGAGGAAATTGATAATCCATTGACCCAACAAGTGAGGTTTTTAGACAAGTTGGTAGATGAATTGGCGAAAGGGAGAAAAATGGAGAAAATTTTACGAGAAGAGAAAAAATAAAAACTTTAGCCAACACAGGCGATGTGTTCAAGCCAGCCTGGCTTTCTGCGGCAAATCGCAGCGGGTGAATAGAAAAACACATGGGTCCCGACATAAGGATAACTATATAATCACAAATGAATTTGAGAAATAACCATATTTTGATTCACGTGCCGATCATTTTAATTTTATTGCTATGCAATATAGCATTCGGGCAAAACTTGACCAATCCCGATTATAAGATCAATGATAGGATTCATTCAGTTATAGATTCTCTGATGCAAAAAGGTTATCAGGACCAGATGATTCCGGGAATTGCATTGGTATTCTATAAGAATGATTCTGTTCAGTTTTTAAATTATGGAGATGCTAAAATAGAATCAAAAGAAGCTGTTTCTAATCAAACTAAATTTCAATTAGGATCAATTGGAAAATTGATAACGGCTGTTTCTGTTTTACAATTGGTAGACCAGGGCAAACTTGATTTACACACCGATATCTCTGAATATGTACAAGATCTTGAATTGGATTTAGGAACAAAAGACAAACCAGTTACCTTGCACTGCCTTTTGACGCATTCCTGCGGATTCAACGACACCAATATTGGATATATGTCCAAAGACAAGGAAAGTGTGCTTCCTCTTGAGGAATATATCAAGAAAACGAATCCCGGATTATTTCAAGCTCCAGGAACTGGTATTACTTATTCAAACTTCTCCTACGCCTTGGCAGGACTCATCGTTCAAAAAGCAGCAAACACAGAATTCTCAGTTTATGCTGACAGAAATATTTTCAGGCAATTAGGAATGGTAAATTCAACCTTTGATTTTCCATCTGACTATGAAACTGAATCTACCTATGCAAATGCCTATTCACAGACTGAAGAAGGCTATAACAAAGTAAAAATCTACCCACGACATGCAATTCCTGCGGGTAGTTTGGTGTCAACATCTCATGACATGAGCTTATTTATTAAGGCAATGTTTAACAAAGATCCTGAGCTGCTTTCTCCAAGCTCATGGGATTTATTTTATAGTCAGCAATTTAAGAATCACCCCTTGTTAAATGGTTATGGTTACGGCTTAGAGCATCAAAATATTAATGGTAAAAATAGCTGGGCAAAAGGGGGAATGCTCCCGGGAGTTTTATCTCATATACTGATCGTACCCGATGAATTTGCCATTTTCTCTGTGGTAAATACAAGTAACGATAATTTCGGAGAGTATTTTTACAAAACGCTATTCGACAGAGCCTTTCCTGATACCACAACTGTAAAGTCGGCTGAAAAAAATGTCAATACAACAAAATACACAGGAGTGTACAGAGATAAACGCTATAACAGAAAAACCCAGGAAAATATGGTAAGCCTGTTTAGAGGTCAGTGGAATGTTTACGATAATAAAACCACTGACTCTCTTGTGGTCTACCATAATGGCAGGTGGCATTCTTATATCCCGGTCGGTAAAGGTATATTTCAAAATGATTTTTTGCCATACGAGTATATCGTTTTCGAGGAAAATGAAAACGGAGAAATATTATCCTTATCTAGAAACCTTAATATTGGGGGTTTATCCGTCCCTACAAGTTATGAAAAAACAAAGTGGTACAATAGCCCAGTGTTTCTTAATGAATATTATGGATTCGTCCCTCTTTTCACATTTACAGGAATCATTTTTATCATATTTAGCCTTTTTGTAAGATTAATTCGGCTCAGGAAAAAAGACTTTTTCAAAGAAAAATTACTTCCTGCAAGATTTCATATTTTGTTTAGTGCTACTATAATTCTGTTCATATTGCATACAATTTTGGTGCCATGGCAATTATTGAAAAACATTCAGGAATTCCTTTTAGGTTATCCTGATTCTTTTAGAATAGTTTCTTTGCTTGGTTACTTATTGATCCCACTGGGCATTGGATTGGGTTTTTTTCTATGGAAAATTTGGAGCAAAGGATTAGGTAGTTTATTCGCAAGGCTTTATTTAACCATCCTGGAAGTTACTTTGCTCATACACATATCTTTTTTGTTCTATTGGAATTTTTTATAACCGATCAATTTATGATCATTGGTTGAATGATGGAATTGACTCCAAGGTGAATAATCAACAGAGGTTTATGTGATTAAACGAAAAAGTATTGTATAAATTTAGGTCAGTTTTAATCTGAAAATTTAGTGCTTGTCAATCCGCTGCTTGCCACATAGGATACGGTTGCCATACATGAGGAAAAATCCATTAAAAAAGTTTGTTTTAATTTTAATGTTTTAAAAAATGAATAATGAACAATTAAATAAAAATATTTTATGAATTGGGAAGCAATATCAGCAATTGGACAGATAGTTGGAGCCATTGCAGTTCTTATCACACTAATTTATCTGGCAATTCAAATGAAGCAGAACACAGCTGCGGTGGCCACTTCAACATATGAAAGTACCATGACCGGATTTAACGACATAAATGTTGTTGTTGCAAGCACACCCGAATTGGCCTCCATAATTAATCGAGGCTGTATGAATACAGATGAATTAACGGAAATAGAGACCGTTCAATTCAATTTCATTTTACGCTGTTACGCCAACCAATGGTGGAAATTATATAAGCTTTATGACAGAGGAAGCCTTTCACGAAATGAATGGGCAGTCTTTGCTAAAGAAGCCGCACAGTTTTTAGAGCAACCTGGATGTAAACCGTTTTGTGAACAGAACAAGCTGTTTTCGGACCTTTATGATGATCTTGAAAAATATAAAACAGGAGTCATTTCCGACTTCGGATTTACGAACAAAAAAAATGAAGACCAAATAGATGGTGCATCATGAAGACTTGATTCTTTTTGAATTCATTGAATAGTATCGATTATGAATTGAAAAATTCTGAAATTGATTTGGGATGAAAAAATAAACTGGGTCAACACCATGCAGAATCCATTGCTCATACCAGCCTAATGGAAAAAATTTTCGGAATTTTCTCTGGCTCGTGTTTCTTTACTAAATTAGATGCTCAAAGAATACAAAAAATCTTTTACAAAGGATAGCCTACTTTAAAAATAAGATACATTTCTAAAACTGATTCTATGGATAAAGCACTTCAAACAATGATTGATAATATGCCTGAAAAAACAGGTAAATCTTTAGATGAATGGAAAATAATCATAAAATCCAAGGCCTTTGCCAAACATTCTGAGGCGGTCAAATATTTGAAAACTGAACATAAAGTGACTCATGGATTTGCAAACACAATCGTCTCTTTATCAAAAGAAGAACAAAAATCATCGGATGAGCTCGTTGCAAATCAGTATCAGGGAAAAGATCATTTAATGCCGATATACAATAAATTAATCGGCTCGGTAAATGGTTTTGGAAAAGACGTCAGGATAACACCAAAAAAGACAGAAGTTAGTTTAGACCGAAAAAAGAAATTTGCGGTGATTCGCCCTTCTACCAAATCAAGAATAGATTTAGGTTTGAAACTGAAAGGAAAATCAACAACAGAAAGGCTTGAGAATTCGGGTCCTTTTGGAACAATGTGTACCCATAGAGTAAGGTTGACCGACATAAATCAAATTGATGAAGAATTAATAGCATGGTTAAAAGAAGCCTATCAAAAAGCCGAATAAACTTTGGGTAAATTTCTATTAGCTAATCCTTATATCTTTTCCCGTTTTCTAGTTGCCAGGTTTGAACCCGCCCATAACCATGGGCCTTCTCAAACCCCCAAGAACCAATTACCTCTATGCGCACTAAAATATTGTTGATGTCCCCGGTAGATGGATTCAACCCGGCTCTTTATGAACGGATAACCGGCAATTAAAAAAATAAAAAACGATCCGAGCCTCAGCCTCACGTTCGAAAAATTCATAGACATCCTGCTGCGCTCTAATCTCTTCCTCATACCGCTCGTAAACAGGTATGACTGGTTTCGATTTCAGCATTTTAACTTTTATATCACGGGAGTAATTGCAACATCCAATATTTCTCCATTTGCAAACCTTCGGACCTATTCGATAGGCTGAAAACAAACTCTTCCTTCGATGCAATCTTTGGGAGACACAAGTCCGTTGTCGGGTCCGGTGGCACCTGCCGAGTTGATACACCAACAGATCGTATTGGCATCGTCGAGCAGAAGCCAGGGATGCTCCCCTCCTTCCATCATTCCATACGGATTTCTGGCACGAAGAAACTTGCAAATGTTCTTATTCTTTGAATTCATTGGTCCCATATTTTAAGTGATATCCAGAATGGCTTGTTTGATGATCGATTTAAACAGGGGAACTTTATAGCCATTTTTCGAAAGCGGACGTGCAACCGACATGGCTGCTTCTGCTGCAGCCGCAGCATTTTGAGCATTGATATCCTTGCCTTCCATCGCCTTTTCGGCCTGTCCTGACCGGAATGGTACGGGTGCTGCAGCCCCTAAAACAATGCTGGCCGATCTGCATGTATTCCCCGATGTTTCCATGACCACTGCCACATCGCCCAAAGACCAGTCATATGACTCCCGTGCCACCTGCTTGATATAAGCGCTCCTTGTATTCTTTCCAGGAGCCGGTAGAATGATTTCCGTAATGATCTCCTTGGATTTGAGTATGGTTTCCATGACAATATCCTGCCCTGCACGGACAAAAAAGTCATCCATTGAAATCTTTTTAGTCTTTCCATCTTCTCCTGAGATCATAACAGTGGCATTAAAGGCCATAAGTGCCGTTGAAATTGATGAGGCATGCACGCTCACGCAGGAACCATTGTCAATGATCGCATGATTCTCATTTTCACCGGTTTCAGAGTGACGGGCAAAGCATCGGTCTCCTGCTTTGCGGAAGCAATGATGTTCGGCAGACCGAAAATACCAGCAACGGTTGCGCTGTGCAATATTACCGCCCAGGGTCGACATATTCCGCAACTGAGGAGTTGCGGCGTGATTTACGGCCTGGTGCAAAGCCATATATTTTTCTTTGACTTCCTGATTTGAAGCCAATTCGGCCAGGGTAACATTGGCGCCAATGCGCAATCCATCCTTTGTGTTGAAACTGATCTTATCAAGTCCGGGAATGTTCCGAATATTGATGATCTTCTGCGGCTTGAGCAAGCCTTCCTTTATCCAGTCGAACACATCGACACCTCCCGATTTAAAGATGGCCGCGTCTTGGGTTGATTCATACAGTTGCTCTGATACAGTCGAATTTACCTGTTGAATGGCATCTTCAACGGATTTGGCTTCATACCAGCTAAATTTGTTCATGTCTTTGAATTTAAATTGGGCTTTTTTTGAATCAAGCCTTTTGCTCTACTTTATTTAATGCCTTCAAGATACTTGCAGGACTTATTGGTATTTCATGGATTCTGACACCAATGGCGTTATATACCGCATTGGCTACGGCTGCAGCTGTTGCTATATTCGCCGGTTCCCCAATGCCATAGGCATCTGTGGAAGAAAGTGCTGAATATTCTTCTATTACTATTGAATCAATCTGAGGAATATCCATTGATAAAGGTACCTTATACTGGTCAACATTAGCATTCATCATATGACCCGTACTATTGTCCATCACTCTGTTTTCATAAAGCGCATAAGATATACCCTGTATGATTCCTCCATTAATCTGACTTTCTATTTGACTCATATTGAGAGGTCGCCCGCAACTGTGCGCCGCGACAATCCTGTCAACTTTTACAAAACCTGTATCAGTGTTTACGGTCACTTCAGCAAATTGAACCGATCCCAGATCTCCATAGGCCAAACCCCAGGGTTGCTGAAATCCTCCATAATCATCTGCCCGGCTGGCCACTTTGCTGATCTGACTGGTTCGCATCAATTGGGTCGCCTCCCTGAAACTCATTT
>JAHEHF010000126.1 GCA_024644745.1 Flavobacteriaceae bacterium | reverse complement strand
CAGGATCCTGATTTCAGTAAGCCTTGTGAATGCTAAGGACGGATTTATTATTTTTTCAGAATCCTATACAGATGACTTTGAAAATATTTTTGTTTTACAATCAAAAATTGCCAATGATATCGCTTCAAAGATCGGGTCCAATTTAGGGCTTAAGGGAAATGCCGTACAATCCGGAAAAAAAATTAACCCAATGGCCTATGAAACCTTTTTAAAGGGAAAACTGCAATTCGTCAATGGCCCGGTGGGTGTACCCGATGAAATGATGAAGGCCAAGAAATATTTTGAAATCGCAGTAAAACAGGATTCAAGCTTCCCTGAGGCCGCTGCATATTTGGCCTTGGCCTATTTCAACCTGGCCGACTGGGCCATTGAGCGCAGCGAAACATCAAAAATTGAGATGGCACTTGATTCAGCCAAGTTATTGGCTCATAAGGCACTGTCCTTAGATTCCCTAAGTTCAGGGGCTCAGATGGCCATGGGAAGTTATTATTTTCATCAACACGAGTGGGTACTAGCCGAAAAGTTTAAAAGTAAAGCCGTTGCGCTCAACCCGGGCGGGGCAGAAGAAAAATTTAACCTCTCCTCGTTTTTAAGTCAGTTCGGGCAACCCGATAAAGCACTTTTGTTGAGTGAAGAAGCCATGAAACTTGATCCTTTGAGCACGAAGGGCAAAGTGGCATATGCAAGGGATTTGTACACATCCGGGAGATATGATGAATGCATCAGGTTCTGCCATCTGATACTTGAGGAAGATCCTGAACAGTCGGGAGCCGATCAATTTCTTTGGTTGAGCTATGTTATGAAGAAAGATTACGATAGGGCAGGTAAAACCTTGGCTCACTTCTCAGAGGCACATTATAAAGATTCTATAGCGGCAAGTCTGTTTAGAGAAAACGATTTTAAAACAGCGGTGAAGAAGTTGTTGATGAAGGACAAAGAATTACAGATCAAAATGCTTCACAATAGTTTTTTTGGTAAAGCAACTTTCTGGGCTTTCATCGAAGATAAAGAGAATACGATTAAAAACCTGTACAAAACATATGAGAATAAGGAACCCATGATCACTTATATGAGGGATGCAAGATTTGATTTTATCAGGGATGACCCAAGGTATATTGAATTGTATGAAAAAACCGGGTTCAAGGCCTATGATACTTATAAGGCAGCTGAAAAGGGCTGATCATATGCACTGCAAGCCACAAAATGGGATAACTTGGTGGCATATTTACAAACTGGGGAGCTGCCTGAACTATTCTACCCGTCTCCCATACTCGTAATTGATGTTTTCCTTCAATCCACCATCTTCTGTGTAGATTTCAAAAAGGCCATCCATCAGGTCATTTTTAAAATACCCTACCATTTTTAATTGTCCGTTTTCAAAGTATTCCTCATAAGGGCCTTCCTTGACATTTTGTCTCCAGGTATACCTGAACCTGATAGGGCCATTTTCAAAATATTCTTCAAGGGTTCCCTCCAGTTTCCCATTGTCAAAAAAACCTTTGCTTCTGAGGTTTCCGTTGTTATGATAGGTTTCAAAATCTCCATCTTGCTTGTTTTCAATAAACTGGGATTTTATTTCAAGCTGGCCATTCTCAAAATACTTTTCATAAGGACCGTTTCGCAAGCCTTCATTCCAGTCCAGTTTTTCGTTTAACTGCCCGTTTGAATAATAAGTGCTGCTGGGTCCGTGGGCAACTCCATCCACAATGGTCCATTCACTTTTTAACTTTCCATTGGTAAAATTCTTATAGGCAACCCCTGAAAATTTGTTGCCGTCAAGAAACAATAATTTGTCTTTGACCTCTATTTTAGACTGTTCTACGCGAATTTCTTTTTTACAACCCGAAAGAGCCAGAAGCAGAACCAAAGAGGCTGCAAAGCATATTTTTTTCATCATAGAAGGGACATTAATAATTTAAAAGGATTTGATCCCAAATTTAGAGAAAAGTAATGGATCCTTGGAAGATTTTGGAACCAAATACAAATTTAATTTTTGAAAGTTCATTGGCACTGATCCTATGTCCTTTTTTAGGAATCTTTCTTTGAGTGCTATCAGGACCAGGTCTCACGAAGAAAGCGAATGAAATTCTGGTGCATGACCTGCTCTATATCCGATTCTTTGAATCCCTTATTTCTCAATTTTTGAACAAGTTGCTGCAGGTCCTCAATGGTGTCGATATCTGCCGGACATTGCTCCTTGCCAAAGCCTCCGTCTAGATCGGTTCCAATACCCACATGCTTTGCATTTCCTGCAAGCTGGCAGATATGATCGATGTTATTCACCATTTGGTCCATTGTCACCCCCATGCCTTCAGGGGTCGAAACGCCACGAACCCATCCGGGCACCATCATCCATGCATCAAGAGCAATGCCTACCACAGCGTTTCTCTTGATCAATTCGAGCAGCTGTTCATCAGAGAACTGCCTGTTGTGGTTTACAAATTTTCTGCAATTATTATGACTTGCCCAAACCCGGCCCTTGTAAGCCTTCATGGTTTCCCAGAAGCTTTGATCACAAAGGTGCGTGGCGTCAAGAATAAGATTGAGTTTTTCTATATGCCTGAGCAATTCTTTTCCTTTTGATCCAATGCCTCCAACAGAATTTGTGCCATGGGCATAGGTTCCCGGGCCATAGTGTGCCGGCCCGATGGCTCTGAGCCCTGCTTCATAAGCCTCTTCAAGATGAGACATGCTGACGATCGAGTCGGCCCCTTCCAGGCTCAGGATATAACCAATCGGGCTGTCGGGTTCCGGATTTTTCCATAGCTCGAGCTGTGCATCAAGTTCTTCAAGGTTGGTGATGGACCTCAATTGGCCAATTTTTTCCATTTCCCGGTACCAGGCCAGCTGACCCTGGGTATGGGCCCATGCCTGCTGAGGAGATTTCCATCCCGGCAGGTTATTGCCTTTTTTTACATAGCGGGCTATCTGTGTCGCGACACAGAGGCCTATATTCCCTTTGCGCATCGCATCAAAGGAAACCGTGTTTTTTGCTCGGTCTGGTTTGTCGCTCATACCTGACTCACTTTTTCTGATCTCATCCACGGTCCAGGTGAGATCTCGGTTCCATTCCAAAGCATTCATTGACAGGTCGAGATGGGCATCAAATATAAGCATAGGCTCGTTTAATTTTTATGTTTTCATTCATCATTATAGGTCATGTCATGGTCCCTGGCTGCTACTTTCCAGGATCCTGTGATTTTGTTCTGCTCAACGGTGATCGCTTTGGGATATTTGGAAACAGTGGGGCAGATGTGAACCGGTATGGCATAAAATACCTCACCGATGTCATATATTTCATTGTCAGGGCATTTCACAACAAGATGTTCTTCGCTCTGGGATATTTGCTCAAAATCAAA